>SCTP01000049.1 GCA_004322325.1 Gammaproteobacteria bacterium
TAAAACTCAAGCAAATAAGTCTGAAAAATATATCAACAGTATGGAAATTTACAAACATGCATTAAAAAAAATTAATCATCTCCCTAAAGAAGAACAACAAAAAGTGATTGCTTCTCAAAAAGATTTCCTGCAGCCAACCCCTCCCACTCAAGAGGAATTACTGGAAGAAACTAAAAATACACAAAATGAAACAGTTGGTTTTACTTTAAAAACAGTAGATACCTTATTAACGGATATCAATAAAGAGCTTAAAAATACATCTGACAATTCTTATACTGCCATTTTATCTCATGTGAAAGACTGTGCTATAACAATTGATAATGTCGTTAAAGAGAGAATAAATTTAGAAACAGATAAGGAATTACATGAAATTCGCAAGAAACAGGGCGATTTCTTTAAAAAGCTAGGTGTTCGCTATCTCCCTTTTAAACAAAGCTCCGATCCTTTAAAAGGGCAAATTAGTATAGATAATGACAAGAAAAAATTCGAGGGAGTATGCGCTGGACATGTTATGCAATGGGTCAAGGAAATTGAAGGTGCAGGAAAAGCCTCCAAACTATCACGTTTAGATGAAAGAACATTATTTTTTCACACAAACCAACACCAGCCAACAACATGGACAGGAAAATACAACCCCCTCTCCAATCTTGCCTCTTTTCGTATGGATATTGATCAGTTAATAGATAAAATCAAACCAGATGAAATATATCAGTTTAGTATGCGATTTAATAAAACTAATTCAGGCCATAGAATGGGCATAAGACGTATTCCTAATAGTAATGACATCGAATTTTTTGATCCTAATTTTGGTACGGTTGTATTTAATGAGATAAATGATTTTAAAAAATGGCTAACTGCCTATATCGCTGAAACTTACTATCCTGATATGGAAAAAGGCGGTGAATTTGTGCTTCGTAAAGGCTTTCAACCTAGCGATGCAAAAGCTAGCATTCCAACATTAACAGGAGGAGAAGTAAAAGATTCTAAGGAAAGTATGTTATCTGATTATGAAAAATCGGTAGCAAAGGTGCTGAAAAAATTAAATCCGAAGCCTAAAGATGATTCTCTTATAAAATTTCATATGGCAGTGGGAACTAATGATCTTAAAACCGTACAGAGCATGCTGAAAGAAGGGGTTAACCCAAATAGCATTTATGGTTTTGTTACCCCACTTGGATTGGCCATTGCTAACAGTAATGTTGAAATAATAAAAGAATTATTAAAATATGAAGCTGATATTAATCAAAAATCGTTAGGCCAAATGCCACTAGCAATAGCTGAGTCGATGAAAAATGAAGAAGTTAAAAATCTAATTCAAGGACATCAGAGTTTTTATCGAGGAATAGAAGAAAGCAAAAAAGGTAATTATATACAAGCTATCGAATGTTATGAAAAAGCAGTTGCTGCGGGAAAAATTGAAGCAAAAACTCATTTGGCAGAACTTTGTTACCAACAGGGACTAGAAAAAGACCAGAATAAAAATCCCACAGAAGCTATTCCACTTTATCAAAAAGCAGTTGCTGCTGGACATCTTAAAGCGAAAACTAATCTAGCCTTTCATTATTTAACTGATAGTAAAGTAAAAAACATCCCTGAGGCATTTAAATTATTCTCGGAAGCAGCTAATGGCGGCCATGCACGTGCGCAATTTAATCTTGCTATGATGTATGAAAAAGGTGATGGCGTTGAAAAAAATGCAGGGAAAGCCATAGAATGGTACAAGAAAGCAAAGGAAAATAATTACTCGCCAGAGCTGGCAGAAAAACAAATCAACAAGCTACAAAGTTCAATGACTCAGGTTGCTACTAATAGTACGAGCATCGTGATGAGCAAAATGTTAAACGGTCACCCTTATAATAAGCCATTACCACCTTTACCATCCAAACCACTTACTAATAATAAACCATTGCCACCAGTACCGCCTAAACCACCACTTACTAAGCTATTACCACCTAAACAAGATGATGCACCCTTGGAGGAAGATAAAAATCAGGAATCGCATTCTAAACCTCGTCCATAGTAATTAATTATTGATAAATATAGTTTTTATTATTTTATTTATTTTTCAAAGGACTATTATGAATTGTCCCGCTTATTTTCCGCCCACCTCTGCAAAGCCTCCCGCCACTCATCATGATACTCTTCTGGTTTCCACGCTATTGTCATCGCAACAACCAGCTGTTTAGCATTGTCTAATTCTTGCGCAGAAATTTTGTAAGGCTTTATCTTATCCGCCGGTAATTCAAATTCAGACGGTTTTCTTAATGCTTGATGATAACGCATCAAATTCAGTATCAACGCATTTTCATACGGCATAATCGCTGCTAAGTATTGACGCGTATGTATCATGACTTTAGCAATCCCCAATTTTTGAGTATTTTTAAGCGCTTCCCGCAAAATCACATACTCTTTATTTCCTCTTCTACGCGGTACCAAGTAATAGGGTTTATCCAATCCCATACTACTCACTTCGTTTTTATCGACAAAATGCTCTAGATTAATTCTTTTTGTCTTTTCACCCGCAATCGCTTTCATCTCTTCTGCTTTTAAAAGCAAATAATGATGTTCCTCATACTCATATCCCTTTGCCACTTGATCCCAAGGTACTTCTTCATGGGTATTTTCATTCACACGCACATATCGAATGCGCGATTGATCACGACTATCTATTAATTTCAGATGGATATCACATTTTTTTTCAGCGGGATAAAGCACAACGGGAATATTAACTAATCCAAAGGTGATATATCCTTTCCAAATAGGTTTCGGCATACACACCATCCTCGTTATAAATGTTAAAATAATTATAAAAGAGGAGAATTTTTTATGCCAAGAAAATATGGGAAAGGAGCGCAAGAAGAAGTTAAGAAAGAAATGCATCGTTATAAAGAAGGAACCGCACGCAGTGGGCCTGCGGGTAAAAAAGTAAAAAACCCCAAGCAGGCAATTGCGATTGGCTTATCGAAAGCGCGTAAAAAAGGGGTAAAGGTACCGGCGCCTCCGAAGAAGAGAAAGAAATCGTAGCTTCGTGGTTCGTTAACTCATCACTAAAATGATTCTTCTTTTGATTCTAGACTGCGACGAGCTTGTTTGATTGAATGTTGAAGCTTAGCTTGTAGAATTT
>SCTP01000340.1 GCA_004322325.1 Gammaproteobacteria bacterium
GCTTCTAGGAGTAAGTTTTTGCTGCTTAAATGTTTTTTCTGGCATTTCACGAGCTTGGTACGAATCTGTAACGCAAGCTTGTATCAGTGATTACGCGCCTGCGGATAAAAAGCTCTCTGCATTTGGCTTACGCTATATTGCTGCTAATGTGGGCAGTGCACTAGGACCACTATTTGGAGCATTATTAGGAATTTCTGGTTCTTTATATGGGTTTTATGCCACAGGCGCTATTTTATTCGCATATCTAATTTGCCTCTCTGTTGTGTTGTTGCAACATCAGTCAATAGAAACAAAAGCACAACAGTCAAATATTAATTTTGGGGATATTATTAAAATATTATGCCGTGATAAATCTTTTGCATATTTAAACTTTGGCTGTGCTTTTGCCTATTTCGGTTTCGTACAGCAAGAAGTTTTATTTGGGCAAGTTTTATTTATCAAACTTCATGATATTCATTTGTTAGCTATCTTACTTTTCTTAAACGCAATGCTAGCTATTTTGCTACAAATTCCTGTCAGTCAGTTTTTTGGTCAGCGATTCTCATACTTGAGTACCATGATTTTTGGTGTGTTTTTATTAGCGATGGGTTTGATTGGAATTGGAAATTCTGGAACAAATATCTTATTTTACATAATAAGTGAAATTATCTTTACTTTAGGCGAGATACTTGTATTTTCTTTTTCAAGTGTCGCTATTGATATGATGGCTCCTGCTAATTTACGCGGTAGTTATTTTGGAGCAGCGACTTTTCAATTTATAGGTAGAGCCATCGGTCCTCCGGTTGGAGGGTTACTTCTTGAGCTATTAGGGGTCAGTTTATCTTTGTCTGCTATTGCATTGTTAACTTCATTGAGCATTTTTTGTTTCTATCGAAGTATTGCCTACTTTCCAACCCCCTTACCAAAATTAAGTTTGAAATCCTCAATCATCTGAGGAATAATAAGCGACCATTCGTAATATAAAAAGGATTTTATGCATGTCTTTTCTTACGGAAAAGTCCTCACGCCAACCTAACTATTTCGTCATCCTCATCGCCGCCATTGCTGCGCTCGGCGGTTTTTTATTCGGTTTCGATTCCAGCATCATCGCTGATACCAAAGATCAAATCACTGCACAATTTTCACTAACCGATTTCCAATGGTCTTGGATTGTCAGCGTTAGTTTATTAGGTTCAGTCATCGGTATTCCCATCAGCGGTCTGATGGCTGATCGGATTAGCCGTAAAAGTATGCTTATTTTAGTGGCAGTAGGTTTTATAATGGGCGCTATTTTATGCGCACAAGCAACGCAATTGCAGCCTTTAATAATAGGTCGATTTGTCATTGGAATCTGCATCGGCATTGCCTCTTATATTTCGCCATTATTCATCGCTGAAATGGCTCCTGCTAGTATTCGCGGGGGTATGATTTTAATGAATGGATTAGCAATCACCTTTGGCCAAGCTTTTTCTTTTCTCCTCGGCTATTTTCTCCATGATATCAGCGCTTCGAGTTGGCGATTATTACTATGGCTAGGAACACTACCTGCATTTTGTCTACTTATCGGGATTTTATTTGTCCCTCATTCCCCTCGTTGGATAATGGCGAAACAAGATTTTGATAAAGTGTATCGCGTATTAAAAAAAATACGTCGTACGGAGGCTGAAATTCAAACAGAAATACTGGAAATGAAATTAAATTTAATGCAACCTTCTTCTGCTAACCGACTAACACTGTTTAAAAAACCATTCTTATTTGTCTTAATGGTGGGGTTAGGATTAGGTATCTTTCAACAATTTTCTGGCATTAATTCCATTATGTACTACGGCCCTGTTGTTTTCGAAACTGCCGGATTTTATCCTATCAAAACAGCACTACTGGCTACTTTTTGGATGGGATTAATCAATTTCATTTTTACCGCCATCACCTTATTTTTTGTCGATAAATTAGGCCGTCGATTTCTCTTATTAAGCGGGACACTACTCGCCTCGATTAGTCTCGTACTAGTCGCTTGCTATTATCAATTACAGTGGTTCAATCAAAAATGGCTGATGTTATGTTTTATGTCGACTTACATCATGGGTTATTGCATCAGCGTCGGTTCTTTATTTTGGGTGATTATTTCAGAAATCTATCCACTTAAAATACGCGGGCTCGCTATGAGCATAGCAACAGTTGCCCAATGGGGTGCTAATTTTGTGGTTTCTATTAGCTTCTTGGGAATCTTTCACCATTTCGGCGAAATAAAAACATTCTGGTTATTTAGTTTTATTTGCTTATGTGCTTTTATTTTTATTTATTATTTCGTACCTGAAACAACAGGCGTATCGCTAGAAAAAATTGAAGAAAATTTACTCGCAGGAAAAAAATTACGAGAATTAGGGCAATCTTTTGATAACGTTATCGGTGAAGTGGAGAGTGTGACAGTATGAAACCTTGTCGAATAGGCATTATCGGCGCTGGCCGAATTGGTAAATTACATGCAGAGAATATTTATTATCGTTTATCGCAATTCATGTTAGCAGGTATTGCTGATCCTTGTGTAGATAGGGAATGGGCTCAATCACTCTCTATTCCTCTTATTACCACCCAACATGAGGAATTAATCCATCATCCAGCTATCGATGCTATTCTGATCGCTTCTCCCTCTGCTTTTCATACCAATCAAATTATAGCGGCTAGTCAAGCAAATAAAGCGGTTTTTTGCGAAAAACCATTAGGCTTAACCGAAGAAGCTATTCAAGCTTGTTTGACAGTCGTGGAACAACAGCAAACGCTTTTGCAAATCGGGTTTAATCGCCGTTTTGATCCAAACTTTGCTAGTATACATCGTCGTGTGCAATTGGGTGAAATTGGTCATCCGCATCTTGTGCATATTACTTCACGTGATCCCACCTGGCCTTCCATGGATTATATTAAAACATCAGGCGGTATTTTCATGGATATGACGATTCATGACTTTGATATGGCGCGATTTTTAATCGGTTCAGATGTGGTGGAAGTGTTTGCCAGCGGTTCTGTGCTAATCCATCCTGATTTTGCTGAATGTAATGATAGTGATACCGCTGTGATTCAATTGCGTTTCAAAAATGGGGCATTAGGTGTCATCGATAACAGCAGGCAAGCTGTATATGGGTATGATCAACGGGTGGAAGTGTTTGGTCATCAAGGTTATTTACTAGCTAAAAATCAAACGCAACACGCTGTGCATTATTTTGGCCGCCATGAGACGCGTTATGCTAATCCGCTATATTTTTTCTTAGAACGTTATCAAGAGGCTTATCTCGCTGAATTAGAATCGTTTTATCAAGCTTGGCTGCATCATCAGCCGAGCCCGGTGACAGGGAATGATGGTTTGCAAGCATTACGCATTGCAATGGCAGCAAAACAATCTTTACAAACAGGAAAAGCAATATGTCTATAACTTTTGATGCTAACCGACCTATCGATTTAATTTGTATGGGCCGTGTTGCCGTGGATTTGTACGCAGAGCAAATTCACTCTCCTTTATCGCAAGTAGAAACTTTTCGTAAATATCTAGGTGGTTGTCCTGGCAATATTGCTGTTGGTACAGCACGATTAGGTTTAATGTCGATGATGTTTTCCTGCGTTGGGCAAGATGAAATGGGGCAATTTTTAAAAGAAACGTTACAGAAAGAAGGGGTAAAGATAGATTTGCTGTATGAAACAGCACAGCATTTAACGGCGTTGGTATTGCTGGGGATCAGTCCACCACATCATTTTCCCTTAATGTTTTATCGAAAAGATTGTGCTGATATGCAATTGCAACCTGCGCATGTTAAGCAAGAAATCTTGCAACAAGCTAAAGCATTATTGATTACAGGCACGGGATTATCGACACCCTCGATGGAGCAAGCAACGCATCACGCTGTGCAGCGAGCAAAACAAGTTGGAACGGCGGTGATCATGGACTTAGATTATCGCCCTGTGTTGTGGGGATTAACATCAGTAGGGGATGGTGAAACACGTTATAAATCGAGTCAAATCGTGACAGAGCATTATCAAAAAATTTTATCGCAATGTGATTTGATTGTGGGTACGGAGGAAGAAGTGCATATTGCAGGTGGTATCGATGTTATCCGTCAATTTACCAATGCTCCGGTTGTGATCAAGAAAGGTGAAAAAGGCTGTCAAGTCTATATTGACAATAATCCACCTATTGCTTCGCGCTCATTCCCTGTGGAAATTCTCAACGTATTAGGTGCAGGCGATGCTTTCTTATCTGGCTTAGTGCGTGGTTTATTGCGCGGAGAATCATGGGAAACTGCCATGACTTATGCCAATGCAAACGGTGCATTAGTGGTCACACGTCATGGTTGTGCGCCAGCGATGCCTTATTTCGATGAATTGCAAGAATTTATTCATCACTACGACAGTAATCCAGAAATATGGAAAACTCTGCCGCATGCGCAAGGATTTAAAGAGGGTCTCAACCCAATTATTGACATGAAAAAAACAACCGATATGAACTTTAGCTGTCTTAAGTTGCGGATGGGAGAGCGTTATGATTTAACGTCACATCTTGAGTCGGCTTATTTATTAATGACAGGGAAAGTGATTTTTAATTATGCAAATCAATCTTACTTAGCAGAACGCTGCGGTTATTTTGAGCAAGATCCTATCGTGTTACATTGCTCAGCTAATACCATCGCTTCGGTACAAGCACTCACCGATTGTGAAATATTAATTACCCAGACAGAAAATGATCGTCATTTTTCATCAATGATTTTTGATCAGCATAATTTATTAGA
The DNA here is from genome assembly GCA_004322325.1 of Gammaproteobacteria bacterium. GTDB lineage: Bacteria > Pseudomonadota > Gammaproteobacteria > DSM-16500 > DSM-16500 > Aquicella. The sequence goes on from SCTP01000340.1 coordinate 4,752, forward strand.
ATCCGATCATCGCGGAAAAGGTTTATTGGAAGACACTTCTTATCGCATCGTGCGAACTGTGTTTGATAAGCGTAATCGTCCAGAGTCTAACCTAGTCGTCGGGGAAATTATCACCTTTCAAGGCAGTTGGTCGAGTTATCCGCCGCATTATCATGCGCATGAAGAAATTTATCATTATCGTTTTTCTGAGCCACAAGGTTTTGCATTTGGTGAAAATGGTAAGGAAGCATTAAAAATTCATCATAATGATACTTATCACATTAAAAACGGCCAAGAACATGCGCATTGCACCGCGCCAGGTTATGCGCTTTATACGCTGTGGGTGATTCGTCATCTACCTGATCAACCTTATTACTTGCCCACGTTTCGTCCAGAACACGAATGGACGCGGCATGTGGCAGCCAATCGTCGTGTATGGAGGCAATAAATAATGGAAACGATACAATTAACTGTTGCACAAGCGTTACTGCGTTTTTTAGCGAGTCAATATGTCGTGATTGATCAGCAAGAACATCGTTTTGTGCATGGCGTGTTTGGCATATTTGGGCATGGAAATGTGACAGGATTGGGTGAAGCATTAGAATATGATTCGTATGGTCTTACTTATTACCAAGGTCATAATGAGCAAGGCATGGCGCACGCGGCTATTGCTTTTGCCAAGCAGAAAAATCGCTTAGGTATGTATGCGTGCACGTCTTCCATTGGCCCTGGTGCGACTAACATGATTACGGCGGCTGCTACCGCTACTACTAATCGCATTCCGTTACTATTGCTACCTGGCGATGTGTTTAGCTGCCGCCAACCTGATCCTGTGTTGCAGCAATTAGAAGTGGAGCACGATTACACGTTATCAGTTAATGATTGCTTTAAGCCAGTGAGTAAATATTGGGATCGTATTACACGTCCTGAGCAGTTGATGACGGCATGTTTAAATGCCTTTCGTGTATTAACTGATCCAGCTCAAACAGGTGCAGTGACTTTATGTTTACCACAAGATGTGCAAGCTGAAAGTTACATTTATCCGGCGCATTTTTTTGCTAAACGCCTTTGGCATATTGATCGTGAACCAGTGGCACAGCGGGCATTAGAAGAGGCGGTAAAATTATTACGACAAGCAAAGCAACCTCTTATCATCGCCGGTGGCGGTGTACATTACTCTTTAGCCACCAAAACATTAGCTGATTTTGCGGAAAAATATGCTATTCCTGTGGCTGAAACGCAAGCGGGTAAAAGTGCATTACCGTGGTCACATCCTCATAATGTCGGTGGGATTGGCGTCACTGGCAGCGCGGCAGCCAATCAATTAGCTGCTGAAGCTGATTTAATTTTTGCTGTCGGTTCTCGTCTGCAAGATTTTACGACGGCCTCAAAGTGGGCTTTTCAGCATCCAGAATTAAAAATAATCCATCTTAATATCAATCGTTTTGATGCGCTCAAAATGGATAGTGTTGCTTTGAAAGGTGATGCGAAATATGGTTTAGAACAATTATCTCTACTGCTGACTGAGTATAAAGCCTCTGTGGTGTATCAAGAAAAATGCCGCATATTAAAACAAGCGTGGCAAGATGAAATCACAAAATGGTATGCGATTCCGCCAAAAAATCCTGCTGGCATGCATCAAACCAGTGCCATTGGTTTGCTTAATCAATTTACTACTGAGCAAGATGTGATTGTGTGTGCAGCAGGCAGTCTACCGGGCGATTTACACCGCTTATGGTGTTCAAAGCAACCAAAAGATTATCACTTAGAATATGCGTATTCTTGTATGGGTTACGAAGTCGCTGGTGGTTTAGGTGTTCGTTTAGCCAAAGAGAATTCAGCGGGTGAAGTATATGTACTCGTGGGTGATGGTAGTTATGTGATGTCACATTCAGAGTTATTAACGAGTATTCAAGAGAAGAAAAAAATCACAGTGATTATTTTTAATAATCATGGCTATCAATGTATTCGTAATTTACAAGAAGCGCATGGCAGCAAAGGTTTTGGTAATGAATTTCGTTATCGCAATCTTACAACAAACCGCTTGGATGGCGATTATATTCCCATTGATTTCTGTCAATATGCAGCGGCTTTAGGCGCAAAAACATTTTATGCCAAAGCAGAAGATAGCTTTCAATCTGCTCTGATGGAAGCAAAGCAATCTACGCAAACTTGTGTCATTGTACTTGCCGTCTTACCGAAGACGATGACGCATGGCTACCAAACATGGTGGCGTGTAGGGGTGGCAGAAGTGTCCCAATCGAACGAAGTGCAGGAAGCGTATATGGGGATGTGTGAAGAAGTAGAAAAAGTGAGGGTTTATTAATGAGAATGAAATTAGGTATCGCGCCTATTAATTGGTGTAACGATGATGATCCTAGTTTGGGGAAAGATATTTCTTTTGAACAATCTATTCGTGAAATGGCTGAAGCAGGTTTTGTTGGTACGGAGATTGGTAGTAAATACCCGTGCGATCCAGTATTGCTAAAAGCGGCTTTATCGCAACATAATTTAGAGGTCCCTGCGGCGTGGTTTAGCACGTATTTTACTGAACCCGAACGTTATGAAGAAACATTATTGCGTTTTCTCGAACAGCTTAGTTTTTTACGTGCCATGGGCGCGCATTATATCAATGTATGCGAATGTGGTCATTCCATCCAGCAAACAAGCCATCCGGTGGTGGGGGAGAAAAAGCCTATCTTCACAGAAGCACAATGGGAAGCATTAATTCGAGGATTGCATCGCATTGGACGTATCGCGCATGATTTTGATGTGAAAATTGTTTATCACTATCACGCCGGTACGGGTGTTTTCACCGAGCAAGAAATTGATTTTTTAATGCAGCATACATCAGATACATTAGTATCATTATTAGTGGATACGGGTCATGCCGTGGTGGCCGGTATTGATCCCGTCCATTTGATTACGCGTTATGCTAATCGTGTTAAATATGTTCACCTTAAAGATATTCGTAAACCAATATTAGCAACGATGCTGGCAAAAAAATGGAGTTTTATGGATAGTGTGCGTGCGGGTGTGTTCACTGTGCCAGGTGATGGAGATATTGATTTTGCTACGGTAATCGCGGCACTTAACAAGATACGTTATCAAGGCTGGTTATTAGTTGAAGCAGAGCAAGATCCTGCCAAGGCGCCACCTTTGCATTATGCGAAAAAAGCACATCAATACATGTCTTCATTGTTAGGGGGGTTACATGTTGCATAATATCGTGGTCATGGGAAATAATGACTTAGGAAAAATGCATGTGAAATTATTGCAACGCATTCCTTCTGTTGTTGTCAAATCAGCCGATACATTTGAAGTAGAAGAAATAGATGCTGTTGTAATCACTGAAAAAACAGACAGGACTCTACAAGTGCTGCATGCGGTAGCTAACGTAGGAAAGCCTATTTTCTATTTGCAGCCTGATTTTGAGGCAAAAGAACTAGCCAAGCTAAATGATGGCATGAAGCTCCAAGTCGGATTTAATCGTCGTTTTGATCCTCATTTTTTGCATGTAAAAGAAAAGATAGCGAATGGCTTGTTAGGACATGTTCATCTTGTCAGAATAACTAACCATCCTATTATCAGCATTCATGATATAGATATGGCTCGATTTATCACTGGTCAAGAAGTGAAAGAAGTATTTGCGATGAGAAGCCAAGTAAATGAGATTGAAACAATCATAGCAACATTAAAAATGGAGAATAATGCTTTAGTGATTATCGAGGCAAGTGGTGGTAATGAGTATGACCAGCGCTTGGAAGTATTTGGCGAACAAGGTGCATTGACGGTTGAGAATGTGGCTAAAACGACAACGCAGTATCATTCTACAGCGGGAGTACTATCGGAGAAACCCTT
>SCTP01000341.1 GCA_004322325.1 Gammaproteobacteria bacterium
GAGGCGTCTTTGAGGGAAAAATACCAGTGACCGGAGTGAGGGGCAGCGAAATTGGAAATTTCACCTTCCACCCAAACGTAGGGGAAGGTATCTTCCAGTAGAAATCGCACCTCATTATTAAGGCGGCTGACGGTGTAGATTTCAATTTGTTGGTCGATATCGGGTGTTTGCATAAAAAATCCCTATTCCTCCGCTAAGACTTGTGTATAATGGGGCGTTAATTTTAACCTGCAAATTTTGAATATAGTAGGGGAATTAACATGATACGCCTAGCTCAAAATGAATTAGCTTTAACTTTCGATGACGTTCTCCTCTTGCCTGGCGAATCAGCCATCCTGCCCAAAGAGGTTGACCTCAAGACCTACCTGACCCGTGACATCATCCTAAACGTCCCCTGTCTTTCTGCGGCGATGGATACAGTCACCGAAGCGCGATTGGCTATTGCGTTGGCGCAAGAAGGTGGATTGGGTATTATCCATAAAAATATGCCGATTGAAGCACAAGCCGCTCAAGTGAGTCAGGTGAAAAAATTTGAAAGCGGTGTGGTGAAAGATCCGATTACCGTCTCCCCGCAGACGACGGTGCGGGAAGTGCTAGAAATTACGAAGAAGTTTAATTTTCGCGCGTTTCCGGTCATCGAAAAAAATCAACAAGTGGTGGGAATCGTGACCAGTCGAGATTTACGTTTTGAAACGAATTTAGACCAGCCAGTCGCGAATTTAATGACGCCAAAAGAGCGGTTAGTGACGGTGAAAGAATCGGCAGATCATGAGATGGTCAAAAAATTATTGCATAAGCACCGTATTGAAAAAGTGCTGGTGGTAAATGATCAATTTGAATTGCAAGGGATGATTACCGTCAAAGATATTTTAAAACAACAAGCCAAGCCGCTCGCTTGTAAAGACGCACATGGCCAATTACGCGTGGGCGCTGCGGTGGGAACGGGAGGTGATACGGAGGCGCGTATCGAAGCATTGATTGCAGCGGGGGTGGATGTGATTGTGGTGGATACGGCGCATGGGCATTCGAAAAATGTGATCGATCGCGTGCGATGGGCGAAGAAGCATTATCCGAAGATGTCTATTATTGCCGGCAATATTGCAACGCCAGAAGCAGCAAAAGCGTTGGCAGAGGCGGGGGCTGATGCAGTGAAAGTGGGGATTGGCCCAGGCTCGATTTGTACGACGCGGATTGTGACAGGCGTTGGCATGCCGCAAATCACGGCGATTGCCAATGTGAGCACGGCGTTGAAAGGAATGGGGATCGGGGTGATTGCCGATGGTGGGATTCGCTATTCCGGTGACGTATGCAAAGCACTTGCCGCTGGCGCTTCAGCGGTGATGATCGGCAGCTTATTTGCGGGGACAGAAGAGGCACCGGGTGAAGTTGAGTTATATCATGGTCGCTCGTACAAATCTTACCGCGGCATGGGTTCGTTAGGGGCAATGGCACAGCGTCATGGATCGAGTGATCGTTATTTTCAAGATGGCACGATTGATACGGAAAAATTAGTACCAGAAGGGATCGAAGGCCGTGTTCCCTACAAAGGCAGCATGGTTAATATTGTCAATCAATTAATGGGAGGGTTACGTTCAGGCATGGGTTATACGGGCTGTCCTGATATCGCCTCCTTGCATAGCAAACCTCATTTTGTACGTGTGACACCTTCCGGTGTACGAGAAAGTCACGTGCATGATGTGCATATTACGAAAGAAGCACCGAATTATCAGCCTATAGACGAGAAGTACTAATAACAATGAGCATACACACACAGCGTATTTTAATCCTGGATTTTGGCTCTCAATATACCCAACTCATTGGCCGACGTGTTCGTGAGGCGGGGGTATATTGCGAAATTTATTCTGCTACCGCCTCGCCGGAAGACATTCAAGCCTTTCACCCATCGGGAATTATCCTCTCGGGTGGTCCTGAAACGGTGACGCAAGCTTCCACGCCACGCGCGCCAGAGGTGGTATTTTTACTGGGCTGCCCAGTGCTGGGTATTTGCTATGGCATGCAAACCATGGCGCAGCAATTAGGTGGTCGAGTAGAGCCGGGTCACCATCGTGAATTTGGCTATGCGCAAGTGGCAATCTGTGAACCATCACGCTTGTTAGATGGTATTGAAGATCATGTCGTCAATAATGCCTCGCTATTAGATGTGTGGATGAGTCATGGCGATCACGTGAGTGTGTTGCCCCGATTATTCAAAACCATTGCCAGCACCACGAATTGTCCGATTGCGGGCATGGCGGATGAAGAACGTCATTTTTATGGATTGCAATTTCATCCAGAAGTTTTTCATACGCGGCAAGGTCAACGTATGATAGAGCGATTTGTGTTGGATATTTGCCAATGCCAGCCTAATTGGACATCGAAAAATATTATTGATGAACAAATTCAGGCGATTTATCAGCAAGTAGGAAGTGATAATGTATTACTCGGCTTATCCGGTGGAGTGGATTCTTCTGTGGCAGCGCTGTTGTTACATAAAGCCATAGGAGATCAATTAACGTGCGTGTTTGTTGATACCGGTTTATTACGACTTAACGAAGCAGAAGAAATTAAATCACTTTTTGCGAAGCATTTTGGGATTAAATTAATTTGTGTTGATGCAAGCACAGCCTTTTTTCATGCTTTAGCAGGGGTAGAGGATCCTGAACAGAAGCGTAAAATCATTGGGAAAAAATTTATTGATGTGTTTGATGAAGAAGCGGCCAAAATAGCGAATATCAAATGGCTGGCGCAAGGGACAATTTATTCCGATGTGATCGAATCAGCGGCGACTAAAACGGGTAAAGCGCATTTAATTAAATCGCACCACAATGTCGGTGGGTTACCGGAAAATATGCAGTTAAAGTTACTTGAGCCGCTGCGAGAGTTGTTTAAAGATGAAGTGCGTAAGATTGGGATAGAGTTAGGATTACCTTCTGAGCTGATTTATCGTCATCCTTTTCCTGGACCAGGGTTGGGGGTGCGCATTGTAGGAGAAGTCAAACCAGAATATGCAGAAAAATTACGGTTTGCCGATGCTATTTTGATAGAGGAGCTGCATAAATGGGAGTTATATGACAAAGTCAGTCAAGCCTTTGCCGTCTTTTTGCCGATCAAGTCGGTGGGGGTGATTGGTGATGCGCGTCATTATGATCATGTGATTGCATTACGGATAGTGGAAACGGTGGATTTTATGACGGCACATTGGGCGAAAGTACCGTATGAATTTTTAGAAAAAGTATCTAATCGTATTATTAACGAAGTATCAGGCATTTCCCGTGTGACGTATGACATTTCTAGCAAACCACCGGCGACGATAGAATGGGAGTAGATTTTTCTGATCGTGATACATTTTGGATGCAGCGGGCGATTCAGTTGGCGGAGCTCGCTGCTGCGCAAGGAGAAGTGCCGGTGGGGGCGGTGCTGGTGTTAGAGGATGAGGTGATTGGTGAGGGGCATAATCGCCCCATTTCACAGCAAGATCCGACAGCGCATGCGGAGATGGTGGCCTTGCGCGCTGGGGCGGAAAAAATAGGTAATTATCGATTAGTAAATGCAATGCTTTATGTTACGCTTGAGCCTTGCATTATGTGTGCTGGGGCGATGGTGCATGCGCGTGTGAAGCGTGTTGTGTATGGTGCGAGTGATCCGAAGGCAGGGGCGATTGTGAGTAGGGCGAAGATATTGGATAATTCATTTTTGAATCATCGAGTAGAATATGCCGGTGGCCTGTTAGCAGAACAATGCGGGGCATTGTTGTCCCGATTTTTTCAGGCGCGACGGTAAAGATTGATATAACAAATATAATGAGGAGATTATGATGGATATTATTAGAGATATTGTGAATGCAAAAACAAGTGAAGAAGTTGAGCAGGCGATTAGCCAATTTGTTGGAGAGTTTTCTAATCCAGAAGATATAAGCAAAGAAAGTGTTGAAAGCAAAATGATGAGTAATCGTAATGATGATTATTATCTATTTATCCAAACCAATTCAGAAGCAATCTTTAAGAAGTTAAACTTATTAAAACAAAGTGATAGTACGGCTCCCATCAATGTAGTGAGTGGGCTTATTTTTTCGGTGGTATCTGAAATATATGACGCAGCTCGTTGTGAAAAAAATATCCATTCGTTAAAAATTCTTGGGGATGCTCTACGTGGGGCAAAAAATAAAATAAATGATGAAATGAGCAAAAGTTCATTGAGTTTATTTAATGTGGAGGTGGTTGAAAGTGAAGAGGAAAATCGATTGCTCAAATTAATGAAGGAGCGGAATATAAAAACTGAATTGAACCGGAAAAAGTTGAACGATATTGCAGCTAAAAAAGAACCGCTTCCAGCGATGAAATTGACAAATCAACAGGTAATAAAAGATTTAGATGAGAAATTAGAAGAAAAATATGAAATTAAAAGAGCAAAAGAGGAAGTATTAGAAAAATTGCTACCCGAAATAAAAAAACAAAAACTCGAACGCCAAAAAATGGTTTCGCAAATACTAGAAGCACCTTCAGATTTGTATTATACAAATTTGCGCTTAAGGGAGATAGATAATAAACAAATGCGCGCTCTGATTTCGCAAGAAGTAGAGACGATTAAAAAAATATTACAATTAAAAGAAAAGCAAGATCTTCAGTTGCAAATACGTAATTTTCACGAAAAGGCAGTGCAATCGGAACTGAAAAAAGTGTTTTTAAAATCAAAAATAGAACAAGATACTGTATTGCAAGAAATGGAGAAAGAGATTGAAAACACAGAAGGGATCAACGTTAATACGTTTAAGGAAGTAAAATCTTTATTCATTAAGCCAGATTTTTCTAAAGAAAAAGAAACAGATGAAAAGCTACTAGAAACAACAAAAGAAGTAGAAGAATTAAAGCGAGCTTTAAGTACTATTCATAATAACATAGAAAAAAATGATGATAATCCAATTAAATTAGAAAAAATTAATCTTGAAAAATATGATAGTAATTTAATGAAATTAGAAAAAACAAAGGAAGAATTAACGCAGCTTTTGGAAAATATGCAAAAAGAGCAGAAAGAAATAAACGATGAACTTTTAAAAATAAAAGAAGAAAAAGAATTAGAAATAGAGGCAGAAGAAGCAAAAGAAATGGAAGATGAAGAAGTGGAAGTTACTTTTGCTGTTAGAAACCTTGATGAAGAGCAAGTGGATGATGAGGTAGAAAAGGAAGCAAAAGAATTAACCCTTGCATTAAAAGATATTGAAAAAAATGAAGTAAAAATAAGAAAAGAGTTAGATGAAATAGGGGAAAATATAGAAAATTTAATTTCTCAGTTAGTATTAGCAAAGCGTATAAGTGATGAAATTGATAAGGAAAGCGAAGAGCTTGAATCAAATAAGGATCAGCTTGAAGAGGAAATAAAGAAATTAAGAGAGGAATGTGAGCAGGCTGAAGCTTTGTGCTTAAAAAAACAGCCAGAGGAAGAAAAAAGAAATCAAAAGATAGTTCTTAAATTACAAGAAGCTTTTTCTGTTTTAAATAGTATAGAGTCAAAAGTAGCTGACTTTGTTGGAAAAATTAAAGACCAACCAGGCACTATTGTGCAAGATGTGGTAAATGATTTCTCAAGTGCTATATTAAAAGCAGTGAGCATCATTAATGAAGATGCAAAGGGCGATAACGTCATTCCAGCTAAGATGCGAGAGGATATCATCACACATTTTTCTGAGATTCTTTTGGAAGAAAAGGTTTCTACCCTGTTAAATCAATATGAGCCTGGAAGACAGTTAATAAGCAATTTAAAATCACTAACAAGTAATACATGGGGATGGTGGATAGCGAGTCCTGTCGTCTCTGTCGTCTCTGTCGCCTCTGCTGTTTCATCATTATTCTATAATCCATTTCGTGGTGGTGCGTCTCAAGCTCAACCTGCTCCTGAGCAGGAAAAGCAGCATCAGCCTCTTTCTCCAACAGTTTAGTGGGTCAAAAAAATAATCATCAATTGCGGTGAGGTCAAATGCTGACTCACCGCAAGTTTGATAAGCTGAATGCATCCCTTTTATTTTGTTCGCGATAAAACCAGCCATTTTTCACGATGGGACTTTTGACGTGTGCGACCACTTTAAAATTTACTGGTGTTCT
>SCTP01000342.1 GCA_004322325.1 Gammaproteobacteria bacterium
CATGCTAAACGCGGGGAAGATATTTACGGCGATGGTGTTTTGGAAATTTTACAAGACGGTTTCGGCTTTCTCCGTTCTGCTGAAGGCTCTTACCTGGCTGGACCCGATGATATTTATGTTTCCCCTAGCCAAATCCGCCGCTTTAATTTACGCACCGGCGATACTATTTCCGGTAAAATCCGCCCACCGAAAGAAGGCGAGCGTTATTTTGCCTTGTTGAAAGTCGATGAAATCAACTTCGAATCGCCTGAAAATACTAAAAATAAAGTCTTGTTTGAAAACCTCACGCCTTTGTTTGCGGAACAACGGCTTAAAATGGAATGCGGCAATGGCAGTACGGAAGATATCACCGCGCGTGTTATCGACCTCATTGCGCCTTTTGGTAAAGGCCAACGTGGCTTGATTGTGTCGCCGCCTAAAGCGGGTAAAACCATGATGCTGCAAAATATTGCGCATTCTATCGCTCATAATCATCCTGAATGCTATCTCATCGTCTTGTTGATCGATGAACGCCCCGAAGAAGTGACAGAAATGTCTCGCTCCGTTAAAGGCGAAGTGATCGCCAGTACCTTTGACGAACCAGCCAACCGCCATGTTCAAGTCGCAGAAATGGTTATCGAAAAAGCAAAACGTCTCGTTGAACATAAACGTGATGTGGTTGTGTTACTCGATTCTATCACCCGTCTGGCTCGCGCTTATAACACCGTCGTCCCTGCTTCCGGTAAAGTATTAACCGGTGGTGTGGATTCTAACGCCTTACAACGCCCCAAACGTTTCTTTGGTGCTGCTCGTAATATTGAAGAAGGTGGCAGCTTAACGATTATTGCTACCGCACTGATCGAAACTGGCTCAAAGATGGACGATGTGATTTATGAAGAATTTAAAGGCACGGGTAACATGGAAATCCATTTGGCACGGATGATTGCAGAACGCCGTGTTTATCCTGCTATCAACATTAATCGCAGTGGTACGCGCCGTGACGAAAAATTCTTATCAAAAGAAGAACAGCAAAAAATCTGGATTCTCCGCAAGCTCTTGCAGCCGATGGAAGAAGGTGCAGTGGAATTTCTCATTGATAAGATGAAAGATACCAAAACAAACGACGAATTTTTTGATGCGATGAAGAAATTTTAATATTGTTAGGGAAGATTATGGAGAGAAAAAAGGTTATTAATACTGATCATCTATCGCAATGTATTAAGACACTAGAGTCTTCCCTGATTCGTTTACAAGCATCAGCTCCAAACAGTATTGATTATGAGATTTTTCGTAATGCTACTATTAAAGGATTTGAATTGACCTTAGAGACAGCTGGGAAATTATTGCGTAAAGCACTAAAAGCCTACAGCAGTAACCCTGCTTTTGTCGATGAGTTAACATATAAAGATACATTACGTCATGCGGTGAAACATGGTCTTTTAAGTGTAGAGGTTATCAAGCATTGGTTTGCTTATCGTGATAATCGGAATAATACAGCCCATGATTATGGTGTGTTTTTTGCAGAAACAACACTCAAATTACTACCACAATTTCTTGTAGATGCCAAAGAATTACAGCGTGTTCTGCAGGAAAAACTAGGGGCGACGGATGCTTGATCTTAACCCAGAGGATTTAATGCTCATACGCAAAATTCTAGCTGAGCATGTTCCTCATGAAATAGTTTGGGCTTATGGTAGCCGAGTGGATGGTGGCGCACATGAAGGCAGTGATTTAGATTTAGTTATTATTCATCCGCAAGATGCTTCAATACCACAGCAAAATCTGGCTATTCTACGAGAGGCATTTTCCGCTAGCCAACTACCTATACTTGTTGATGTGCTAGATTGGGCACGGATTCCTGATAGTTTTAGGCAAGAAATCAAGCAAAGATATGAGGTGATTCAGCCGGTATAATTGGCG
>SCTP01000005.1 GCA_004322325.1 Gammaproteobacteria bacterium
TGGTCATCTAAAGCGAGGCCATTATTATCGCATCATTGATGAATACACATTGTTTTACTTAAATTGGATAGAACCAATCATCAATAGCATTCGTCATCATAACAAACCTCTTGGGTACTGGGAAAACTTATCAACGTCCCCCACTTGGAAAAGCTGGTCAGGCTATGCTTTTGAAGCAATCTGCTACAAGCATATCACCGCTATTAGGGAAACACTTTCCATACCTGTCACTGCAGAAGTAGGCTCTTGGCGTTATTCTCCTCGCCTCAAATCAAGCGAGAAAGGAGCGCAAATTGATTTACTGTTCGATAGAAAAGACGATGCTGTTACGCTATGTGAAATTAAATATACTAATGAACCATTTCGCATTGATAAATCTTATGCTGGAGAATTGCTTAATAAAGTAAATGTTTATAAAAAACATACTGGTGTAACAAAACATATTTTTATAGCGATGATTACATCAGATGGACTTAAACCAACCATGTATTCAGAAGAGCTAATCTCCCATCAAGTTACTCTTTCAGATTTTTTTAAACCCATTTCTTAACAAACAGGACTAATTTATGCAAAAACTCCAATCCATCATCGAAGGCGCCTTTGAAGACCGCGCGCAGCTATCTCCCCAGAATGCCCCCGCTGACATTAAACAGGCTGTGCAAGCAGTCATCGAGCAATTAGATAATGGAAAAGCGCGTATTGCTGAAAAAATGAATGGCGAATGGCAAACGCATCAATGGCTGAAAAAAGCTGTCTTACTGTATTTTCGCCTGCATGACAATGAAGTAATCACTGCTGATTTTACGCGATTTTTCGATAAAGTTCCGCTCAAGTACCAGAGCTACAATCAAGAAAACTTCCAAACCAGCGGCGTACGCGTTGTGCCGCATGCACTGGTTCGCCAGGGAGCGTATGTGGCACCGAATACCGTTCTCATGCCTTCTTACGTCAATTTAGGTGCCTATGTTGATAGCGGTACGCTCATCGACACGTGGGCGACCGTGGGTTCCTGTGCGCAAATTGGGAAAAATGTTCATCTCTCAGGTGGTGCGGGTATTGGCGGGGTGCTAGAACCTTTGCAAGCTAATCCTACTATTATTGAAGATAATTGTTTTATCGGCGCTCGTTCAGAAATTGTGGAAGGGGTGATTGTAGAAGAAGGCGCGGTTATTTCCATGGGTGTATTTATCGGACAAAGTACACGGATTTATCATCGTGAAACGGGGCAAATTAGCTATGGTCGGGTGCCGGCTGATTCGGTTGTTGTGCCAGGCAATTTGCCGAGTGCAGATGGTAAATATAGTCTGTATTGCGCTGTTATTGTGAAAGAGGTGGATGCGCAAACACGAGGTAAGGTGAGTTTAAATGAATTGTTAAGGTTACCATAATAATTTTCATCTACTATCGAATTAACAACAAAAACCAAGAAGGGATGTTTATGACTAAACAAGTTAAGGATACTCAAATAGAGCTTCACCGTATTGCGTGGAAGTTACAGGACAGCCTGCTTGAAGGCCAAGACATATTACAAGAAAAGCTTGATCAATTATTATCTTTAAATAACCCGAGTGAAGAAAATCATCAAAAAATTAACTTATTGAATAGCGTACTTGGTAATGAAAATAATCCAAAACCAAACACCTATCGAGGTCTTTTAAAGGATATCCCAAGAATATGTATTAATGCAGAAGTCAGATCAATTGAGATCAAGAAGATATATTCTATTTTTAATAGTTTAAATAATAATATTATTACTTCCCTTAAAGCATACGATAATGAAAAGAAATTTTTAAACAAATTTACAGAGTGGGTAAGTAATACAGCCAAGAAAATATTGAGATTTAAAACATCAAGTTTAAGCACAACAGGTGTTTTGCGCAGCGTTGCGGAAAATAGAAATAGTCTGTTTCAAAGAAAGAAAAAAGAAATCAATATAATACTTTTTCCGAATGAAAAAAATAGCAAGAAAATAGGAAGGCCGTAAAATGAAAGAAGTCATCGTACTAGCCGAAAAACTCATCGCCCTCCCCTCCATCACCCCAGATGATGCAGGCTGCCAGCAATTGATTATGGATCAACTAATGGAAGTCGGCTTTCACTGCGAACCCTTGCGCTTCGGCGACGTGGATAATCTCTGGGCGCGCTACGGCAAACAATCACCCTTGATTGTATTCGCCGGCCATACCGACGTCGTTCCACCCGGCCCTTTAACCGATTGGACCTCGCCCCCCTTCGAACCAC
>SCTP01000343.1 GCA_004322325.1 Gammaproteobacteria bacterium
AAAAAACATCTTTTATTTCTTTGACTTTAGAAGAGGTACGCATTTCAACTTCAGTAAGAAACACATCTAAATATTTAACACCAGGAACAACATGCTCATCTTTTACAACATGATCGCGTATAAAATAATCACTAATCTTAAACGAATTCTGCGGAAACCAGCAACGCATTTTTTGAAAAGCATATCCTGGTAAATTGATTGGATGTGGTGCTATAGGTGATTCTTCTAAAATAGCATGCGCATTAACACCACCCATTCCAAATGCACTGAGCCCCGCTCGTAATGGAGTATGCTGCCATTCTGTGTTTTCTTCAACGATATAAAATGGACTATCTTCTAATTTTATATAGGGATTTAGTTTTGTAAAATGAAGAGATTGTGGTATGGTTTTATACCTAAATGAGAGTAATATTTTGATTAATCCTGCCACACCAGCAGCACTCTCTAAATGCCCAATATTCGTTTTTACTGACCCGATACCACACCTATTTTTTATCGGGTATGCCTCTTTTAATGCTTCGATTTCAATAGGGTCACCTAACGGTGTTCCAGTTCCGTGCGCTTCGATATAACTCACTGAAGAGGGGGAGACATTGGCATCTTGAAGAGCTGCGCTAATAACGGCTGCTTGTGAAGAAGCTTTAGGTGCAGTTAAAAAATTAGACTTGCCGCCATGAGAAATTGAAATTCCCCTCACGATTCCCCAAATAGGATCACCATCTTGCTGAGCCTGTTTCAGCGGCTTTAAAAAAATGACACCTACCCCTTCTCCCCTAACATATCCATTGGCTTTTTCATCAAAAGAACGACAAACTCCATCGTCTGATAACATGCCAGATTTACTATGCGATATATACATTGTTGGAGTAAGAATCGCATTCACACCGCCTACTACTGCCGATTCACACAAGCCAAGTTGAATATCTCTCACAGCATTATTCAGTGCGACCATAAAGCTTGAACAGGCCGTATCCACTACCTCACTTTTGCCATGAAAATCGAGAAGATAAGACACTCGATTGGCAATGATTGAATGTACCGTACCAGTTGAAAGAAAAGAAATAATCGGAACCTTATTTTCTCTCATTAACTCGGCATAATCATTTTTAGATACACCAACATACACACCTATTTTTTTGCCCGCCAAACTTCTAGGATCATAGCCAGCATCTTCAATCGCATGCCAAGTTGCTTCGAGAAAAATCCTATGTTGCGGATCGATATAATTTGCTTCGGTTGGCGAAATTTTAAAAAAAAGCGGGTCAAATTTATCAATATCTTGAATAAATCCTCCCCATTTAGGCGTACCAACATACTCTCGCCAATCCCATCTATCAGCGGGAATTTCAGTGACGCTATTGATATTTTGAACAAGGTTATCCCAGTATTCCATGTAATTGTTCGCACCAGGGAATCGGCAGGACATGCCAATAATAGCAATCTTATCGTTATTTTTGTTCATATTAATAATCCATTAGATCGAATAATAATGTCAGAGGCTAATTCATTAACTGATTTGGTTGTTGTAATGTTATTTAATGGCAAGAGTATCGCCAGATGTTTTTCAATTTTTGCTCTTAGCTGAAGCGCCATGATCGAATCCATTAGTTCACCTAAATGAATATTTTCATCTAATTGACTAACCTCCATACCGACGATGTCACTGACTTCAGTTTGAAGAAAAGTTAGCACATCAATTGACTTATCTATCTGATTAATTTCAACCGTCTCCATGGACTTTTTTAAGAGCTCAAGCGCTTCTTTTTTCATAATGTGGAATTCAACGCCATCCACTTTAGCAACCAAGGTACCTTTTTCGTTGTAGAATTTAAAATCTGTAATCCATTTATTATCGAGCACATCTTTATTCGCTAAAACAGCATGAGCCCATAATTCTTTATAATGATCTAACCCACTGTCGTCATAAATAACAAATCGTTTGACAGAGACAGCAATACATGTTGCCTCATCTCCTTGAGCTTTTTTTAAATTTTCATCTGGAATGGCAGCCATTGCTAATGGTAAAGACATGTAAACTTGTAAAAAACATCCTGTTAGATCAGCTATACCAATTCTTTTTTTGTAATTTTCAAAATTTCTAATGACGCCAATTGCTTCAAAGTCTTTTCTCCATACATTCTCCATAAAGTGATAGCTCGTTCCCAAGATGAAATCATCACCCCAAAATAAATCAAAAAATTCTTTCATGTTATATTTAACGTCATAAGTATTAACAACTTCAGGGTCAAATGTTAATATTTCTTCAGGAACCTGTGGAAGATCAGTGACTTCAGCACCCGAGCTTAATCCCCATTCTTTGTTGATGATATTTTTCTTGTCAGAATAAGCATGAACGTTATAAACATAGTCATGCGAAGATGTTTTATCAATCAACGTTCTTATTTTATATTTATCCCCTTTATGCAACATAATAGGTTGAGCTATTTTTAAATTTTCAATCTTTGTAAATTTATAGCTAGGATCGACCTTCTTAATGGCTTGAATGGCCAAATCAATGTAACCAACCGCTGGGAATAAGGCAAATTCAAAGGTCAAATGATCGCCGATCAAAGGGTAAGTTTCGTACTCTAATTCTGTCGAAAATGTCCACTGTCTCAGAACATTAGAAGACTTATTTTCCACATTAACGCTACGTTTTTCTGGGCTAGCAATCTGAGGAATGGCGCTCCTGTCGATGACTTGAAACACTATATTAGTCATCTTACAAAGAACATGACCCTCTACATCATACATAGTCACATCGCCATTATATTGACAATGATCGTCGGAGCATTTTTTTATTTCCGCTACAGCATATAATTCTTCTTTCAATAAACTTTCATAGAAAAAACATGAATCATAGCCTGTACCAATAAACGCTTTGTCTTGGCTATCCAACTCAATTATTCTATTGTACGGTAGTGCGCCTTTAAACAGTAATCCGGTTAAATAAGCTATTAATGATTCTGGATCAAGGCCGTATGCATTGGTTCGTTTAATAAAATCTATTGGGCGGCATAAACCAACGGCAATGACGCCATCATTTCGCCATATTTTATCGAAAATATGGAAGGGCTTTCCTAAGATAAAATTATTGCCCCAAAATTTACCGTAAAAGTCGTCTCCGTTATATACTTCTTTACACTTATTCACATAAGATGGATCAATTTTTACAGCTGAAATGTGATTTCTTTGAATATCTATACTGGCATACATGCAATCGTTATCTTCCCCCTCTGAAACTTGCGGGAAGAACTTAACACGATAAGATTCTGTTTGATTAACAAAATCAAGCTTTTCAAATGTTACTCGAAGATCAACACATTGTTTTTCGAAGATAATAGGCCGCAGCAAAGTCACATTACCAAATGAAAACCGATGCAAGGATTTTTCACCAAGCCATTCTTTTGCGATCTTAAGTGCTGTGTCTAAATAGATAGACCCGGTTAAAATAACCGTACCAAATATTCGATGCTCCCGGATAGTCGGCACAGAATCAATATCGAGTGAAAACAAATAGCTTGCTTGTTGGAACGTGTAATCAGTACCCTGGGACTTGTACCAACATCTTTTCTTTTTATAGACCGGAAGAGTAATCGTTTTCGTTCTAGCAGATTCTTGAGCTTCTTCTAAAATAGCATGAGCATTCGTACCACTCGCTCCAAATGAACTCACAGTGGCGACTCTTCTTTTGTTTTCTGGCCACTCTAAATTATCTTTAACTACGTTTAATGCGCTATTTTCCCAATCAAAATTACTATTTAATCGACTCACCGGAAAATGAGCAGGAATTTTCTTATTATAAATGGAGAGGGCAACTTTAATCAGTCCAGCCACCCCGGCTGCCGCCTCTAAATGTCCGAAATTAGATTTAATGGAGCTAATATTTAATGGTTCATTTTTTGAACGATCTTGGCCATAAACAGCATTCAAAGCCTCCAGCTCAATCGGATCACCTAAAAATGTTCCCGTACCATGGGCTTCGCTATAAGAAATATCCTTCGCTTCAATATCAGTCCCTGCTAAAGTTTCTTGTAACAGCATTTTCTGTGAGGAGGAAATAGGAACCGTTAACCCACTTTTTTTCCCATCATGTTTAACTAATGTATTTTTAATAGTGGCATAGATCCGATCTCCATCCGCGACAGCATCGATTAAACGCTTTAAAATTACAACACCACAACCTTCACCACGTGCATAACCATCTGCTCCATCATCAAAAGTTTTACAACGACCATCTGACGCTAGCATATTGCCATTTTTTAATAATAAAAATGTTTGTGGCGTCAACATTAAACTGACGCCACCAGCAATGGCCATATTACATTCTTGAGCTCTTAAACTCTGCACGGCATTATGAATTGCCACTAAAGAAGAGGAACAAGCCGTATCAATCGCTAAGGAAGGACCATTTAAGCCTAATAGATAAGAAACACGGCCCGCAGCGAAATTTAAGCAATTGCCAGAGGTGATGTAGGCATTCAGTTCCTCTGCTGATAATTCACTTAACATCATTTGCAAATATTCACTGTGAGTGATTCCGCAAAATACGCCCGTATTACTACCACTTATACTTTTAGGATCTATACCAGCATCTATCAGTGCCTTCCATGTATCTTCTAAAAAAAGCCGATGTTGAGGATCTAAATAATTGGCTTCTTTCGGAGGAATGCCAAAAAATAGAGGATCAAATTCAGAAAAATCTTGGGAAATAAAACCACCTTTAAAAAAGTTCTTCTCATAATCGATATTGGCAGTATTGGTCAGATCCCACCTTTGTTTGATTGGTTCACAGATTCCATCACCTTTATCAGAAATAAATTGCCAAAATTCCTCAGGGGTAGAGACATTACCAGGAAAAGTACAGCCGATGCCAATAATAGCAATTGGCTCATTTTTTTCTAACTTTAGCTGTAATAATTCTTTCTTTAACCTACGAATTTCTAGAATTGATTGTTTTATTAACTCATCTTCACTCATAAATCACCTTCTGCAAAAAATTTAATAAATCATTTTTTTCAATGCCATCAAATTCAGATTTTGTTTGCACTTGAAAGTGATGAGTAAGAAAATAATTTGTCAGTAACTGTAAGGTATTGCAATCAAATAATGTGGTGGTTGTAATTTTAATTCCCATTAATTTTTTAATTTTTTTCGTAAAATCAATACACGTTAACGAATCCATACCTAAATCAAAAAATCCGATATTTTCTTCAATGTGGCTTCTTTCGGCGATACCCAAAACATCGCCAACTAATTTCTTGAGCTCATTAAGAATGAACAGGCGCTTTTCATTTTCTGAAGCACAAGAAGCCAGATTGGTAATGAATAATGGATCATTGTTTTTCATCTCGACACTTTCAGATTTAGTGTTAAGGCGTTCAAACAATGTTATTCCTCGTTGCACATTCATCACTTCCAAAAATAATGGCCAATGAATGGGTGCAACTACTTTCTTTCGACTATTAGAATTCATTATCGATTCTAATTGTCGCAAGCCTTCGTCTGGAAGTGTCTCTTTAACACCGACAGATTTGAAATATTCTTCTTTATTTTTAGGTATAATCCCACTATTTTTCCATAAACCACCCCAACTGATGCTCATCGCAGGGCGACCGTTCATTTCACAATAGTCAGTATACGCATCTAAGAAATAGTTTCCTGCGCTATAATGGCCACCTGTTGCTGCTCCCCAAACAGAGGCGCCAGATGAAAATAGAACAAACCAATCTAATTGACAGCCTTCAAGAATTTCATGCAATACCCATGTCCCTTGAACTTTAGCTGAAACGACACTTTCAAATTCATCAAATGACATGTTTTGTAATAAGCTTTCTTTGTATGATCCCGCCAAATGAAAGACGCCTCGCAACTCAATTCCTTTAAGATAAGTGCTCATTTGGTTTAAGTCAGTGACATCCGCTTGAACAATTTCAACTTCTGTACCACGGCTCTCAATGCGTTTAATGGCGTCTGGTTTTTTGCCTGACTCTAATCCGCGTCGACTCAGTAATACTATCTTTTTTACTTTAAATGATGACAGCCATTCTGCGACCAACAATCCCAAGGCACCCAGCCCACCGGTGATGAGATAAATACCATCCTGTTTAATCTCTATGTTTTTACTGACTTCGATTTGGCACGGTTCTAAACGAGAGACGTAACGAGTATTTTGCCGATATACGACCTCACCTTCCTCTGACATGCTATTGATTTCATCGAATAAATTTTCGACATTTATTTCTTCATTCAAATTGATATCAATGATTGCTCGAAAAAGTGATGGATGCTCTAACAGTAAAGTTTTTGCCATTCCCCACAAAGGGGCACAGCTTAAATTAATTTTATTATTTTTTAATTTTTGTACATTGGCGCAGACTATCCATAAATGCAATGTTAATTGCTCTTGCATAGAAGCAAACAGTTGAATTTGCTCTAAAGCAGTTCGGCATGCAAATTGATATGCTGTTTGCTGCTCTGGATTCGAATCGAGAGGCCAAAAATTCACAATATAAAATGTCTGACTGGTTGATTTACTTCTAATCTCTTCAAAAACTTCCAGATAATTAGCTTGATAGTATATTTGATGAGCTTTAATGTTTTTCTTCACTAAGAGATTGTAAAAATTCTTGCCCACTCCCTGATTATCACAAAATAAAATATACTCGCCCTCTTTAGCTTGAGTAGTATTAGATAATGGCATTTCATACCAACTCACATCATAAGTATCTTTTATTTGACTGAGCCAATGATATGTTTTTTCAAATGGATAGGTCGGTAGAGATATTCTTCTCACCTGATTTTTCTTTATATAGAGCTTATGCCAATCAATATTAGCACCCAAGATCCAAAGCTGAGCTAAATAATCAAGATTATTGGTAGATAAATAGTATTCTTCTAAATCAGAATTAAAAACAATATTGGAGTTACCATAGTACACAGAATTCTCGGTTAGTTTTTTCAGCAAATCTTTTCCATCATGAGCAATCACAGCCAGCCTGAAATCAAAAGGCTCTCTGCCAACTTGCAAAGTATAAGCCATGTCATCTAAATTAAATGCTGAATCATTTTTTTCGAGAAAATCACAATAACTCTTAATATAACGCTTAAGTGCGTTCTCTGTTTTTGCAGAAAAAATAAATAAATTTGAACCTGACTGCTTACTATTATCTATACGAGCGTCTTGATATTCCTCTAGGACAACATGTGCATTCACGCCGCCAAAACCAAAGGAACTCACACCCGCACGTCTAGGCATCCCTTTCCTATTTTCCCATGCGGTGGTATTGCCCATTAAATAAAATGGACTGTTTTCAAGATGAATATTTTTATTCTGCGTCACTAAATGTAAGTGTGCTGGAATTTTTTTATGTCGCATTGACAGTAAAACTTTAATCACACCTGCAATACCCGCTGCCGCCTCCAAATGCCCAATATTAGTTTTAACGGATCCCAAAGCACAGTAGTGCTTAGCTGAAGATTTAAAAGCTGAAATAAGACCATTTATCTCGATGGGATCTCCGAGTGAGGTAGCCGTGCCATGCGTTTCAACATAACTGATGGTATCAGAAGAAATAGAGGCCATTTTTAACGCGTCTTCAATCACTTCCGCTTGCGCAAAAGGATTAGGAGCCGTCAATGAACTGGTATGACCACCATGATTAACCGCTATCCCTTTAATTAATCCATAAATATGATCACCATCAGCGATGGATGAGCTCAGTTTTTTTAGAACAAGCGCTGCCACCCCTTCTCCTCTTACATATCCATCTGCCGAATCATCAAAAGTTCGGCATTTACCTGATTTGCTAAGCATATTTGCATTGGATAGGGCCACATAAACGCTTGAACTTAATATAATATTTGCACCACAGACAATAGCCATCTCACATTCATTATTTCTTAATAAGTGAAAAGCACGATGTAATGCCACCAGTGAAGATGAACAAGCGGTATCAACGGATTCGCTCGGGCCTTTAAAATTAAATAAGTAAGAAATACGATTAGATGCCATGCAATGCACCACACCTGTCGACGCATAGGCGTGTGTAAACTGATTGTTTTCCAAAATAAGCTGTAAATAATCAAATGTTCCAATGCCAACAACAACAGCCAATTTTTTCCCGGAATACTCACTCATTCGATAACCGGCATCTTCCACCGCTTGCCATACGACTTGGATCAATTTTCGCTGCATTGGATCCATCAGTTGCGCTTCTTTGGGTGAGATGTTAAAAAATGAGGCATCGAATGCTTCGACATCGTTTATAAACCCACCCCACTTTATATCCGTTTTCTTAGTTTGATTGTCTGGGCTACCATAAATTTCTTTCCAATCCCAACGGTTTTCAGGAATTTCAGTAATTAGATCTCGGCCGTTTTCAAGGTTATCCCAAAATTCATTACAACTATCAGACTGAGGAAATACACCCGCCAGCCCTATTACAGCGATAGATTCCTGTTTTTCTGCCGTTTTTGTTTTTCCTAAAACATACACTACTTCTTCGTGTATGTAGCCCATATCACCCGTTTTAATATTTTCTTGATCGGAGATCCATATTTCACCTATCTCACCGTCTTTTATTTGAATTTCAATGCCATTTACTTTTTTTCCACTTCCAGCAATGTCCCCTGAACGCTCATTATATATACCCGTACTCACTAAGGGTGCTTCTGCCATTCCATAACTAGGATACATCGCTGTTTTTTTAAACCCATAATGTTGATATTTAAAAATAAAACGATCAATGACGTCACGACTAATTTTTTCAGCGCCAATATAGGCGACAGACCAACTCGATAAATTTAATTTATCGGAAATATTTTTATCTAACAGCATTTCATAAAAGAACGCCGTTCCGCCACTAAACGTGATGTCATATTTTGAAATGGCTGTTAGCCATATTAATGGCTCCAAAGGGCGGTCGATGTCGGAAAATACATAGGCAGGAATACCAGCGTAAAATGGTTGTAATATGCCATAGAATAAACCCATATAATGATGATAAGGAACCCAGCTTAATGAGCGATCTTCTTTTGACAACCCATAACTATCTTTAATTCGTTTTAAGTGCTTGATCAGATCTGAATGACTATGCAATACACCTTTTAGGTTTAGCGCCAACGAGTTACTGCTTATGATTAAATTTTTATTCGTCTTAAACTCAAACTCATCATAGATGATAAATTTCATTAAATCTAAATTAATGCTTTTTAATTGATTAAAAATGCTTCTCGTGGTTAATATCCCATCAATATTACCCTCTTTGACTACTTTTAGCAGCTCATCAATAGAAACAGGAAATAGAATAGCAATAGCGCCACTATAGAATGTCCCGAATAACGCTGGGATAAAATCACTATTTTTATTGAAAAGTAATATTATATTTTTAGCGGAGGGGAGTTGGGTTTGAATTTCAGAAGCAATCAGTAACGCTCTTTTATGAAGGTCGATATTTGTTATCTTATCAATCTCTTCGCCTACATTATCTAATAGAGTATAAGCAACAACATCTGGCTCTCGTTCCGAACGTTCAAAAAGTGTTGCAGTCAATCCCGTTAACTTACCACCCATTTATTCTCCCTCTATTTACGCTTATATTTAAAGCCGGAGTATTCTATCAAAAATTATTTTAGTAAGATATACTCTTTCAAAATTCACAAATGCGTAATTAAAGCATTCAATAAGGAACTTAACATGAAACCGATTTCATTATTTGCTCTATGCTTAGGCTTTTTCATGGTGATTATGGATGTGACTATCATTAACGTTGCTTTGCCAACATTAGCAATCGACTTACACACCACTGTTTCTTGGTTACAATGGATTGTCGATGGTTACACGCTAAGCTTTGCTGGTCTTTTATTAACCGCAGGTCATCTAAGTGATCAATTTAATACTAAAACATTATTTAGATTAGGCGTTATTATTTTTGCATTAACATCGTTGGTTTGTGGATTAGTCTCTTCACCTTTGTTATTAACAACATTCAGATTATTACAAGGAATTGCTGCTGCGATTATCGTACCCACCTCCTTGGCTCTCATTCACATAGGATTTAGCGAGCAAACAGCTCGTTCAAAAGCGATTGCTATTTGGGCGACGACAGGAGGCATAGCCGCTGCCATGGGTCCTGTGACAGGTGCTATTTTGACGAGTGCCTTGAGTTGGCGAGCCGTATTTTTTGTGAATGTGCCGATTGCGCTTATCTGCTTATGGTTAACTAAAAAAGATATCAAAGTAAAAGATCAACGCATTCTTAAAAGTTTTGATTGGCCAGGACAAGCTTTCGCCATTCTCAGCATTGCGACCCTTGCATTAGCCATCATTGAAGCGGGGCACTTAGGTTGGAAGGCGCCACTCGTCATGGCTAGCTTTGTTATTTTTTCTTTTTCCACACTGATATTTATTGCCATCGAAACTCGTAGCAAAGCACCCATGCTACCATTAACTTTTTTTGCAGTACCCACTTTTACTATTGGCATTATATGCGGCTTACTGCTTAATTTTGGGGTCTACGGAGAATTTTTTATTTTGCCTCTATACTTTCAACATCTACGTGGGTATAGTACGTTGATTACCGGACTTGCCCTCACCCCGTTAACCATTATTATGCCAATCGCATCTTATTTATCCGGTAGATTAATTCATCGTATTGGCGTTAAGTGGACGGCACTATTCGGATTACTCCTAGCAACAATTGGTTTTCTCTGCTTATTAATTGCTGGCGAGCATTCACCCGCTTATTATTACTTCATCTTACCACTCTTAATCGTAGGACTTGGTGTTCCAATGGCGATGCCAGCATTAACGGTTATCGTCATGCATTCAGTCACAAGTGATTCGGTAGGTTTGGCTTCTGGTGCATTTAATGCGAGTCGACAACTTGGCAGCTTGTTAGGAGTTGCCCTCTTCGGCAGTATTATTGCTAGTACACCACGGTTTATTGTTGGTATGCACATTACTTTATATATAGGTATAGCGACTTATTTACTCGCTGTTTTTCTGATGGGCTCACTGCTAAGAAAAGGCGCGGGAGAAAAGCGACAGGTTACCGCAGCTTTAGTGAAACAAAATTAATAAAAGGAAATAGAAATGAAAGTATACGTTTTTCCTGGTCAAGGGTCACAAAGTATAGGAATGGGTAAAGGTTTATTTGATGAATATAAAGATTATATTGATCGAGCGGATGAAATTTTAGGTTATTCGACTCAAAAGCTCTGCTTAGAAGATCCTCAAAGAGTGTTATCAAAAACTGAATTTACTCAACCTTCATTATATATAGTCAATGCTCTTCATTATTTAAAACATACACAAGAAGGAGCTGAAAAGGCTGATTATCTGGCGGGACATAGTTTAGGTGAATATAATGCTCTCTTTGCTGCTGGCGCGTTTAGCTTTGAAACCGGATTGCAATTGGTAAAAAAACGTGGCGAGTTAATGAGTAAAGTTTCTGGTGGGGGGATGGCAGCAGTTTTAGGAGTTGACTACTCCGAAATTAAAAAAATTCTTTGTTCGAACGCTTTAGATGCGATTGATATTGCAAATTATAATTCAGTCACTCAAACGGTATTATCAGGACCCGTTGAGGAGTTAAAAAAATTAGAAGTTATTCTTGAAGATAACGATATTATGTTTATTCCTCTACCTGTTAGCGCGCCCTTTCATTCCCGTTATATGAAAGAGGTAGTGAATGAATATGAGTCATTTTTAAATAAATTCACTTTTAACACGTTAAAAACGCCTGTGATTTCTAATATATCCGCTAGACCTTATGAAAATAATGAGATTGTTTATAACCTGAAAGAGCAACTGTCAAGTTCAGTACAATGGTTAGAAACAATTCGTTATTTGCGGTCTAAAGGCGAGTTTCAGTTTAAAGAGCTAGGGCCAGGTAATGTGTTAGAAAAACTAATTAAAAATATAGCCATTGGGAAATAGAATATGGACGTATACGTTAATTTTTGTGATTATATTCTCTATATCGTATCAAATGCACTTGGTAAAGAAGTGCGAGAACTACACCTAGATTCTCCCATCAGTCAATTGGGCTTAGATTCTATGGCGATCATTAAAATAATCTCCAGTATCAATAAAGCATTTAAGCTGGAATTATCACCTGTGACTCTCTACGGACATAAAACGATAAGAGATATTACAAGTGATTTATATAATCGTTTTGGAGATAAAATTAACATAAGCATCCCCGAAATTAATTATCCTCAGCAAACTCAAAGAGATTATTTACTAGTTTTTTCTGCTTTCAACAAAGAGTTACTTTTAAACACGCTTCGTAATATCGCTTATTATCTCAAAGACAATATAAATGATCACAGCTTAATTGCAAATCTAGAAAAAAAGTTGATGTCTACTTGCAAGCCAGAAAAAGAACGTTTAGCCATTATTGCTCGTGACAATGTCAGCCTGCTGAGAGAAATTAATCATTTTATTTCAGGACAGCTTAATGAACAGATTTATATCGGTGAGATGAGGGATAATAGCCATAACATTACGATATTCGCTGCATGCGATAAAGCCAAAATGTTCATAAAAAATCACCTCTTGCGTGGGGAGGTAAAAAAATTAGCGGTGCTATGGTCATTAGGAATTGAAATGGATTGGTCGGGATGTATAACTTAATTAAATCTATACTGGTTATAATAGGGATGGCTATATTACAGTTATCGATATATGATCTTTTTTTAAAGCCTATTATTACAACATGGGGTGCTTCTAAAGAAGAAGTATCGATGCGCATGGTTGGCGATGATAAAAATCTCACTATTACTTCCACGCGGGCTATCTCAATCAATGCTTCAAAATCTGACGTTTGGAAGTGGCTAATACAATTAGGGGCGGATAGAGGAGGGTTTTATAGTTATGATTTTATTGAAAAAGCGATGGGGTATAAAACACGTCATCAGGATTTAATTAAGCCTGAATTTAAGAAAATAGAAACAGGGGATCTTGTCCGAGGATCCATTGATGAAAAGAGCAGTATCATTCCTTATAACTTTCGAGTGCTTTATGTCAAGCCAGAAGAAACATTTGTTTTAGATAAGTGGGGAATCTTTTTACTAAAAGAAATAAATAGTCGACAGACGCGTTTGATTATTCGCACGCAAGAAGCAGTTGCGAACTATATAATGATTCCATTTCATTTTATCATGGAAAGACGAACCTTAATGGGCATTAAAGCGCGCGCTGAAGCGGGAGAAAATGTTCAATTGTCAGAGAGTAAAGATGTACTTTGGTTTTCAGCTATTGTCTTATCAGGGTTTCTAATTTGTTTTTTTATTTTTATTGCGCGTGGTTTTATCCAAAGTATTATCATACCTTTTATTTTTAGTTTGCTTTGGTCATGCTCACTACTGCTATTTGATCCAACGCCTTGGTATAGTATGAGTTTACTGCTCGTTATATGTGTCGCTATTTTAAATGTCATACGAACATGAGTGACCCATTTATTTCTTTTCAGGAAAAAATTGAAGTACCTCATTTAGATAAGCTTTATCTATATGCCTGTCAATATGATAGATCGGTTTATCATCCAAGCTTGTTTGATCAATACGGTATTATCTATGCTGAATCTATCCATCGAGCTGTCAATAAACGTCAGGCTGAGTACTTAGCCGGACGTTATTGCGCCAGGGTAGCTTTAAAAGAATTGGGAGTAAAAGTACTTGATATACCAACGGGTCAGCATCGAAATCCGATATGGCCTAAAGGTGTAGTTGGCTCAATTACTCATACTGTAGATAAAGCGTATGCTGCGGTAGGGTATTGCACCCAATTTAACTGTATTGGTGTTGATTATGAGCAAATAGTTACACCTAAAGTAGCAAATAATATTAAGGCCATGATTGTTAATGATAAGGAGCATAGCTTACTCATTCACTCTGAATTTGATTTTGAAACGGCATTAACCATAGTATTTTCTGCTAAAGAAAGTTTGTTTAAGGCGCTTTATCCGTGCGTTGGTCAGTACTTTGATTTCTCCGCGGCGGAAATAATTACTATTTCAAAGAAAGAGCAAAGATTTGAACTTAGGCTTTGCCAGTCATTAAATAAACAATTGGTAATGGGGAGTTGTTTCGGTGGATGGTTTCAAGTGAAAGCTGCGAATGTATTAACCGTGATAGGCTGAATAAAATTCCCATATCGCACACATATCTAATTTATCAACTAACCTTACACGGGCTATTATTAGAAACTAAAAAAATAACAAAATTGTCATTGCGAGCGAAGCGTGGCAATCCATAAGCGTTTTATCTAAGCAAAAGCTTTGGATTGCTGCATCGCTACGATTCTCGTGCAGATTTAAAATCACATTCAGGTTACTGCAACTTCAGCAATCGGAGTCCAAGCAGGAGTAGATATAGTCAATAAATGTAACGTTTTATCTGAGTTATTCATTAATTGATGGGTAGTATTTCTCTCAATTAAAATCACATCGTTCTTATTAATCTCTATTATCTTATTATTGAGTAAAATTTCTGCCCGCCCGTCCAAAACATAATAAACTTCGATCATATTCGGATGATAATGCTTAGACGTAGAAGCATTTGAAGGTAATTCAAGGTAGGCAACACTAACTTCATTTGTATTTCCAGCATGCGTACCAATTAATTCATATATTCTTTCTGATAAAGCACCTAGAATAGGTATACACTTGTTTTTGTTATTTATAAACATTCTTATTCCTCCAAAGTTTGGCTTTAAATTTTAACACTGTGATGGGGATTTCTTGCTAGAGAAAAAAGGGCATTATTTGCAGTGACAACACGAATCATTGTTATTTTTTTCATTTTTCACCTATTATGGCGTGGACTTAGGAACAGCAATGCTTGCTTGTTGTATTTTTATCATTTTGTGGCGCTGATACAAATTATTTAAAATCAATGCTGTTACTGTAAACATGATTCCTAAAATTTGACCTCCCACAGGAACAACACCTTCCATTGTTGAAATAATGAACGCAGTAATAGGCACTACATCCATAAAAAGCACTCCATTTAATGGGGTAATAATTCTATTACCTTGGTTCCAGCACAGTACACCAACAAAACCAGCTATTAAAGCCATATAAATTAATTCCGGAGAAATACTAATTAAAGTATTTGTAGAAGGCAATGTAATAATATGGGTAACAATCAAACCTGTGGTTATACTAAAAATAGTAGGTAGCCCAAATAAAATACTCATCGTAGTATATTTAATCGGTGACCATTTTGAAAAATAAGTAGCACCAATAGTATAAATTACCCAGCATAATGCGCCCAAAATCATAAAAATATTGGCAACATAATTTTGTGTAGACGTAAAAATTAATAGGGGCGTTCCTTTGGTAATGACTAAAATAACTCCAAGAAATGATAATCCGATAAAAACAAATGAAAAATTAGGCGGCCTAACGCCCTTCAAAACCCAATTAACTAAAAGACCAAGTAAAGGCATGGTAGCCATCATCATAGAAGCACTTAAAGCGCCTTCCGGCCCAGCTAATTTTTGTCCTAAGAAAACAAAAAAACCAAATCCTGCGAATCCAGCTGAACCAAAAAGCCATAATAGGAATTTATCTCCATCTATTTTAAATGATGGTAATCCTTCTTTAAAATACAAAAACGCTACAAAAACAACACCCGCGATAGAATAGCGCATGGCAGTAAAAGTAAATGGATCAATTTTTTGTAACGCATGTGTCATTATTGGAAACATACTACCCCAAGATAAAGTTGCCAGCAGACAGAAAACCACACCTGTAAAATAATTGTTCTTTTGCAACATAAATTTTTCCTTTTAATAACACTTATGTGATAGTAGTAACAAGTTCTTAATTAATTCTTTGGTAAAAGAACGATGAGGCCATAGTATTGTGAAATCATTTTGATTATACGTGTTAGATTGACTGATAATAACATTGCTTCTTATCACCGTATAAGCTGAAGTAAATCCATCCTTTGATACTCCAGGATACGTCAATACCTCACCATACGGTGAAATGTTCCATTTAAACACTGCGAGACCAAATTGAGGCGGTTTTGTGCCGGTAAATACGTAATATTGAGCGGGCGTATCAACAAACGAGGTAATCTCCTGATATTGTTTCGCTGGTAATAGATCTTTGATAACAAATAAATGCCTAATAAATATTTCTAAATCATGTGCATTACTAACTAGACCACCAGATGCGTAAGTATTATTAAAATTGGTCGTCTTGACTTGGCCATTTTGATATTCCTTCAATAATGAAGCTTGAGAATTATTGGGGAAATAAATACTACTTAGATGCAAGGGTGAGGTAATTAATACTGATATAGCGTTACTTATTGATTTTTGAGTGATTTTTTCGATTAATATACCAAGTAATTGATAGCTAACATTGGAATATTGCCATTTTCCTGTCAATGCTGGATTATATTTTTCATATGCACTACGCACTTGCTGTAATGGAGCAGCAGAATCACCAACCTCTTCTACATCATTAAAACCAGCTGTCATTTGCATCAATGATTTAACGGTGACATTTTTTAGCTTTGGGTACTGAGGTAAATATTTCGTTATCGAATTATTAATATTTAACTTTCCTTCTGCCTCTAGTTTTAACAAGACGACACTGATAAATGTTTTAGTAATACTGCCAATACCAAATTCTGTTTCTTCCGTCACTGGCTTGGCTAAGTGCTTATTGCTGTACCCATAAAGATATATTTGATCATTGACTGCTAGAGCAGCTCCGACAATTCCATTCTTTTTTGCCCACTCATTAAAATAAGACTGCGTACGCGAAGAATCGTTAGCTACCGCTGATTGGTTAGCGAAAAATATTAATAAGATGAATATCCAGAAATTTTTCTTTGTCATAAAAAAAGTATACATCATCTAGCTATTGATGATGCGATGGCGTAGTAGGCCGTTTACCGATGTAAATACAACTTGGACGGATTAATCGATTATTTTCTGCTTGCTCAATAATTTGCCCAGACCAACCAGCAATACGGCTAATGCAGAAAGTAGGGGTATAAAGTTCTCGTGGTAATTTCACCGTGCGCATAATCGCTGCTGCCCAAAACTCTACATTAGGATACAGTTTTCTTCCAGGTTTATATTCTTCTAAAAGAGGGACAGCGATTTTTTCTACGTCTAAACTTAGCTGCAAGAGAAGATCATAGTCAGCAATTTCTTGAGTTAAATGTCTCAGTGCTGCTGCACGAGGATCATACGTTTTATAAACACGATGCCCAAAACCCATTAACCGTTCACCTTTTTCGAGCTGCTCCCGGATCCATTTTTCTGCATTTTCCTTACTGCCAATAGCATCGAGCATATCATCTACTTTTGAAGGTGCGCCACCATGTAGAGGGCCGATTAGTGCGCCGATTGCAGCAGTGATGGCTGACACAATATCAGAACGAGTGGAGGTTACCACGCGCGCAGTGAAGGTTGAGGCATTAATGTCGTGGTCGAGTGATAGCATGAGATAAGTATCTAAGGCTTTTACCTTGACAGCGGTGGGTTTTTCATCCTGTAACATATAAAGGTAATTTGCTGTATGGCCTAAATTTTTATCGGGTTCGTGTTGGGGTTTAGAATGTATGAAATTGTAATAATAAGCAACGATCGTTGGTGCTTTAGCAAAAATCTCCATGGCTTGCTCGATGGTGGGAGGCCAGCTTTCGCCAGGTACTTGCAGGGCTGAAATGGCGGTTCTTAATACAGACATTGGGGGCATGGTTTTGGGGAGGGTATCAATTATTTTTTTAATATAATCAGGAAGAGCACGTTTTTCTGCAAGGACTGCTTTAAATGTTTTACTTTGCTCGGGGTTAGGTAAGTCTCCATACCAGAGGAGATAAACAATTTCTTCTAAACAGTGATCCCTCACTAACTCTTCTGCCCAATAGCCGCGATATATTAACTCGCCTTTTTCGCCGTTGACAGACGAAATTTTAGATTCCGCAACAGCAATTCCTTCAAGTCCTAGGTGCAACGTGCTCATGTTTTTTCTCCTGTGATGTAATATTATGACATTAAGCTAGAAGCGCTCCCAACAAACTGCATCAGTTAAGCAATAATTTGGTATAAAAAATATTTATAAACATACTGATCGCAATTATTATCACAATTAATGCAGCCACCCTGTTCAATATACGAACAAAAAAATTGTTATTAGGCACTCGCCGTAGTCGGTTACCAACGAAGCATAAGAAAGAAAACCAAAAAAATTCCGTGATAACACAAGAAAAACCAAAGAGCATTTTACTCTGCGTTGTAGTAAATAAAAGCGTATTTGATCCAATGATCAAAAATGCATCCATCAATGCATGCGGGTTTAACAATGATACAGAAATCGAATAACCCATTTGTTTAATCCAAGAACAGGAATTTACTTCCGACAAGGAAGTCAACTCATTTCGCCATAAAGAATAACTTAGATAACACAAAAAACTACCCCCAATTAAAAGAATTGTGTTCTTAAGCCATGCAATCTGAAACACAATCAGACTTAAACCAAAAATCGCACTACCAATCAAGATAGCATCGCAAATGGTCGCAGAAAGAATCGCTGGCCATGAATCAATAAAACGAGACTGTCTCAGCCCTTGATTGAGCATAAAAATATTCTGAGCTCCAAGAGGCATAATAATGCCGAGCGTTAAAAAAAAACCATATATCAAAGGATAAAATGACATTTCCTAGGCCTCATTTTTAGGATTTAACCTCGTAAAAATGCACTATAGCATACTTCTTATTGAACAATGTTGATATCAAATCCTATACTGGATCGATGTCCTTTTTTATATCCAGATAGCACGGAGAACGGTGTAACATTATGCCACAAATTCGTACATCGATCAGGCTGTAAAATACCTTGGCCAGGTGCTAACCGTGTAGCAATCAAACGTGTTTTTTTATCTGCACCAAAAATTTGACTTACTCCACCAATTATATTTTTTCTCTCAACTACCAATGCGGAAACAATATAATCATAACCATCCTGATGAATACCTTCTGGAGAATTGTTTCCTGCTTGTTCGCATGTCGCTTCCACATAGGTGTGATGAGTTACAATATTTAATTTCTTGATGCCTTCATAATCAACCCGCATGGTACTCGCAACACCTTCAAGCAATCGCTCGAATGTATTATTTTCAACCGCTTCATTTGTAGATTCAGAAAATACTCTAGGATATATACGATAGTCAAATCTATCAGAAGATTCAATTTTGGCTCCTTTTTGAGAGAATTTTTTAATTGGTATTCTTTTAATTTTCCATTCATCGTCGTAAGAAAGCATAAACTCAGCAATAGAACGTTTCCGCCAAGGTTTAATTCGCTTAAACAACTCAAGTTGAGGAATGGATAAATGATCCAAAAAAAACTGAAAATTAGTGATGTCTATTTTGCCCATATAATAATCGGCCAACATATTAGGAGTCAATTTCTCGGTTAATGTTTCTGGAAGATTTTTTTGCAAAAAATCTAATTGCATTTTCCGCATATCATAATAATCCCATGGCAAATCATGGTACACTTTTTTCGTCTCTTCAAAAAAAATTTCTCGATTAATTCCAAAATCATCTATATTAAAAATAACAATTGGAGATTGAATTTTTTCTAAAAACATAGGTCACCTCAGTTTTATATATTTAAATTGTTCCAGCGAGTGAAGTTGATTGATTTCCTGGATAAATCATTTTCCATTGTGTGAATAGATAAATCGGAACACCACTCAATGCTAATAAAAGACAATACATCATTGTCTTATGATCTGATCCATAACAAGCCCAAGCAACATAAATTACTGCTAAAATATTAACGCTAATTTTTTTATAGAAGTGCTTATATTGTTTGCGCTGAATTAAAATGACAATTTCTGCCAAAACAGTAAATCCATAAACTATTAAAATAGAATCTGTCGCGAGCGAAATAATAGAGGTAAATTTATCTACTAACCCTTTATTATAATTCATTATTAATAAAATAGTTATCAACACACTAGAAAGAACAAGCGCATTAACCGGTGTATCATACCTAGACACTCTTGTAAAAAATCGCGGAAATGCTTTATTCATACTAGCAGCATACGGCACCTGCCCCTGCAGTAAGATCCAACCATTTAACGCTCCAACGGAAGAAATAATTGCAGCTATTGCAACAACACCACCACCAATATTACCAATGGTCAATGTGGCAGCATCTGCAAAAGGTGCCGTTGAATTTACCAACATATTCATTGGAATTATACCCATGACAACCACCGTACTTAATACATACAAAATGATTGCAATAGACGTGCCAAAAATCGTTGCAAATGGTATGTTTCGCCTCGGATTCTGAATATGATCTACTGGAACAGTTGCAGACTCTACGCCCGTCAAAGCCCACATAGTTAATGCTGCACTACCAGAAAGAGCCATAAAATTAGATTGATGAGTTACGTTAAAAGCTGCGAAATGATTTAGCTTGATGAAAAACAACCCTAAAAATGAAACCAAGACAAGGGGAATCATTTTTAGAAAAACAGTAATCATTTGAACTGTACCTGCTTTGCGAATACCCAAAATATTGATAATAGTCAATGCCCATATAATCCCAGCTATCATCAAAAAAGATGCTAAATTATTGTTAGAAATAATAGGAAAAAAATAACTCATATAACTTACCAATGAAGTCGCAATCGCTGCATTCCCTACCCAACTATATATCCAATATAGATAAGCAATTTGAAATCCTACAAAATTACCAAATGCTTCATGGCAATAGGCATAAGGACCTCCATCCTTAGGCAACAATACACTTAGCCTAGAAAAAATAATAGCAATTAAAATAGCTCCAACACTGGTAAAAACCCAGGCAAAAATACTGATAGAACCGTATTGAGCTAATGAAGAAGGTAATAGAAACACACCAGAACCCACCATATTGCCTATAACTAATGCTATTAGCATCCATATACTTAATGCTTTCATACTTTACTCCAACCTAATTAGATAAAAATTTTTAAACTAAAATATTTTCCTGAGAATAAACTTATAACTCATCCTTGGTTATCCACAATAGATATGCATAAAGCATATTAATTTTTCAAAGAAAGTAAGTGAGATTTTTGCTGCAGATCTTGGAGAGGAATACTTATTCTATATCAGTTTATTTTGCATAACAACACTTAATCAGTATCAAGCTTGATCTGAAAACAAAAACTTCTCGTCGCAGCAACATAAATAAGAAAATAATAAGCTAAATAAGAAATAATACCTAATATTAAATAAATAATCGCAAGAGCCAAAACACTTTTCAAGCCAATTGATGAAATAAAGTATGTAATAATAAATGCCCCAGCAATCTGTAGTCCGCTATAAAAAGAGCTTGCTGTTCCTGCTATATCAGCAAATTCATGCAATGCACCTGCTGAACAATTAGAAAATAAAAGACCTGCCCCAATAATGGATAACATAGAAGGTATGATAATTAAATATACATTTATGCTGAACTGAAAAAAACCTATTAACATAAAAATACCAGCCAAGGTTATACACGTAACACCTGCTAGAATCACCAAATTAATATTAAATCTGGAAACAAAATAGCTGCTTAAGAAAGCTCCAAAAACCAACATAAGAGAAGTTAATAATAATATTAAACCATATTCGTTAACACTGAAATGTAAATTATTTTGTAATATAAAAGGACTTATTGAAAAATAAATCATTAAAAGTGAATAACCCACACTCGAACAAATTGCATAACCAAGAAATTTTCTATTCGCTAGCATTCTCTGATAATTTTTCTTAATTCGCTGAACATTAGTTGCTTCAACATTAAATTCTTTATTGGTTTCAGGCAGGTGACAATACACAATACACAATGCTAAAAATGCAAATACAAATAAAAAATAGAAGTTTCCACGCCACCCACCATAATATGTTAAGTAGCCCCCTATAGCGGGAGCAAACGTGATAACCAATTCAACACTAGCAGATACCGATGAACTGATTTTTGCCATTTGCTCCCCGCTATATATATCTCTTAAGATCGCCCGAGGAAGGGATAAACAAGCTGCTACTCCTATACCTTGACAAAAACGTCCTGCTAAAAGCGTATAAATAGTAGCGGAATCTGCACACACTATACTCGAAAAGCTCGCTATCAGAAGTGCAATCATAATTATTTTTCTACGCCCATAACGATCAGACAACGATCCATAAATATACTGTCCCAAAGCAAATCCACATAAAAAACAAGTGACGGTTCCCTGAGATAAATTAATGGAACACTTAAAATAAGAAGCAATAATGGGCAGGCTAGATACATACAAATCTGAAAACAATGCCGAGCATACCGACAGAATAAAAATAATTATTGATATTTTGTAAGATAAGACGGCATCATTTTTCATAAATATTCTATTTTCTATCTAATTTATCGATAAGTTATCAACTGATCAGAAGGTATTCGCTACAATCGATATTATTTAGATATTCGAGGTCTTTTTCAAGAAGATTTTTTTCTTTATGTTGTAGATAAACTATGCCGATAATATCTTCTAGATTTTTGGCCTTTTTGATAAAATCACCTACTTTCGCATGAAGCTCTATTTTACGGAAGCTTGGCAATCCCCTTATTTTATCTGTTTTAATTTGGTCAATGATCCCATTTTTGTCGGACATAAGGTATACTTTGACCAATTCTTTCTGAAGATTATCAGACAAATTTACCGCCGCATTCACAAATTTCTCTGGAGCAGCATACACAAGCACACTTAAGTCAACTTGTGAATGTCCATATGAGTCATGTAGAAGAAATCTATCCATATTCGAACCCGCCGGCCTAGCGCCAATTTCTACCAGCACTGGGCCATACTCATCAATCATCACTTCCACATGCGCTGGGCCATAATTAATCTCTAGTGCATCCAAAACAGAGAAAACATATTTATTCAACAGTGAGTTATATTGAAAATTCCTTGATAAAAATCGAGTGGATTTATAAAGAGAGTTGCCTTCTTCATTAATAATTTTATCATATACACAATATTCAGATACGATATGTTTACCTTTACTACTAACCGTATTAACAACATATTCAATACCAACAATATATTCCTGAATTAAAAGCATGTAATTTTTCTGATTAAAGAGGTCATGAGAACTAAGTAAGCGAGAGAAAGCCTCCTGTACAGCCTCAAAATCTTGACATAAACTAAAGCCCTCCCCACTACCACTTTTTAATGGTTTAACAACAACAGGCCAAGATACTTTAGCTTCTTTCATCCACGGAAAAATATCATCAATTTTACTTGTCTTTATTTGCTTTATTGACCTTAGACCACTTTTCTCAATAGTTTCTCCCATAATGAATTTATCTCTTCTTGCCAAACTAAGACGAGAAGAATTTCTCTTATCTAAACCAAACTCATGGCTAAGTTTATCTGCAATCCACACGCCAGAGTCAGAACCTGGCAAAATAAAATCAGGTATACCATACTTCTGAATCCAGTTAAAAGTCTCAGCTAATTCATAATGAACATTACATTCTTCATATTGCTCTCTTTTTAATTCTTTTGTAATAAAATCGGGCAAATCTTGATTGCTCTGCAAATGCAAACACTTATAGCCTTTATTAGAAAATAATTCTGCATATTGTCCACCAGTAGAATACCCATCAACGATAACACAAAATTTCATAATCAATCCCCTCAAATACTGCTATTAGATACACAAGAAATTTCACGGTCGAATTTATATGTGATAATACGCTCACTTTTTGAAAATAGAATATTTGCTCGAGTTAAATCACGAGATATATATAATCTTTGTAACCACCTATCTTGCCCATCAAAATTCGCCTTAAAATATGTCCGTCCATGCAATGCGCGTCGATTATCAATTATAATCAAATCGCCTTCCTCCAAGACAACAGCTCTCTTATGTTTATCGATTATTTTTTTTAATGTCTTAATTGCCATTTCTGCTTCATCTGTTAACCCTCTCATTAGATCAGGATCAAATGTAATTAATAAATCACGAGAATCTCCATACAAAATAGGGATTGTTGGTCCATTGCCACGCATCCCATTTACGCTTCCAAATGAATAATCGATTCCTGTTTTGAATAAAGGCTTTCTAAGTATTCTTTCCAATTCTGCATCAATATCATCTTGAAAATAACGAATACTAGAAATAATAGTTTGCGCTTCTTTGTGGCGATCACTGCGCAAACAAAAAAGAGATAAAAAATCTGGTGTATATGGATGAAAAGCTGTTTCAGTATGAAAATCAAGCAGAATCGTTGAACTTTCTGATGAAAGCATATCCTTATTATTATAAGTTGGTCTAACATTATGAAATATATTTCCCTTATTTTCTTGAATGTAACTAAATGGCTCGCCCAAAAATCTAGCAATAGCAGCTAACCAAAACTCACTGTAAAAAGTTTTTTTCTTTTCTCGCACTTCTTCAATATTAACAGGAGTATTCATTAAAGATCTATCATATGGAAATGAACGAAATAATAAATACCCATCTTCATTCCCATAAGTTTTAAAATTCATTAGCAATTCTTTTATATAATCTGGAAAAGAATATGCAGCTAAGGAAGCCTGTTGAATAAAATACTCCAGATTTTCATATGGATTAGCTGTAAGGTAATGATCTAATAAATTCAAAAAATAAACAAGATCAACCTTTAACCCATTCTTATTGTATGAGGTATTTTTAACAGATGAGATTTTAGATTCTGCGACAGCAATTTCCTCAAGCCCTAGGTGTAACGTACTCATGCTTTTTCCTCCTGCAATGTGATATTAAAAACTAAGCTGGTTATTTTTTCGCCATATAAAGTCTGGCATTATAGGGAACATCTAGCATTCCACTTTCATTTCTGTATAAGTTGATGTTTTCTAATATCAATTCATCAACTTTTTGCTCTCCGATATTGGCAATAGCGCGTTTCACTTGTGTGGATGTTTTGGCCATGATTAAAAAATCTTCTGGCTTCATTTCGCAGTTCCAGAAAAAAGTGTTCGTGGTGGAATGTTTA
>SCTP01000344.1 GCA_004322325.1 Gammaproteobacteria bacterium
ATGGAAAAAAAGATAGTCTTGGCTGAAACGAAATTAAAAAAAGGAAAAATTAACCTAAACAACCTCTCCTCTCGAGCACAATCCTTATTGAAATCGTATCCAGACTATACGCCTACTTTTTTAGCGCTCAGCATCGAAGATGGGCTTAATTTTTAAAAAAGAGTTGGAAAACCATCCCGTTCTTCATTATACTCCGCCCATTCGCCGGGCAGAGGGTGACTAGATGGCTCCATCACTACGAAACCGCGTACAACATGAAGCTTATCGGATTGTCTTTTTACAACTGGCAGGCGTCGTGCTGTTAGCGCTTGCAGCGCTGCTTTTACGCGGCACAATCAGCGGTTTTTCGGTCTTCGTAGGCGGGATGGCCTATGGGTTGCCTAACCTCGTCTTTGTATGGTGCGTTTTCCGATTCGTTGGTGCGCAACAAATGACCCAGTTTGTCGCGGCCTTTTTTTTTGGTGAAATGGGTAAGCTTGTCATAAGCGCCATTTTGTTTTTAGTTATTGTGAAATACTTGCCAGTTAGTTTATTATCCACCCTCGTTGGGTTTATAGGAGCGATTGTGTCGTTCTGGATAGTTTGCATGTGGCATTTTTCTAGACCAAACACAACTAGGGACTAGTATGGAGATAGGGTTAAAAATGAGTGACGCCAGTAATATCACCCCTGGTCAATACATACAGCATCATCTTGAGCATTTAACTCTCAGTCTCAAGACGTTTACCATTGGCGAAAGCAGCGGGTTTTGGACGCTTAACCTGGATACCCTTATTGTCTCTATCTTTCTCGGCATCCTCATTTTCGGCGGCTTGCGCTTCGTCGCTAGTCGCATGACGGAAGTTCCCGGCAAATTACAAGGCATAGTGGAAATGGTCTTCGAATTCGTCAATAACGCCGTCCATGAAATCTTTCACCATAAAACCACGTTTATTCCTTCGCTCGCTCTTACCATCTTCTTATGGGTCTTTTTCATGAATGCGATGGACTTACTCCCCGTGGATTTTCTACCCCGCTTGCTCAGTTTTGTTGGCATCCACAATTTTAAAACCGTCCCGACCGCTGACCCCAATGCCACATTTGCTATGTCGATTTCTGTCTTTCTTTTAATCATTTTCTTCAATCTTCGCGTTAAAAAACACCGTTTATTGAAAGAAATGCTGACGTTTCCCTTTGGTCCTTACCTGTTCCCCGTCAATTTTGTCTTTCGTATTATTGAAGAATGTATTAAACCTGTTTCCCTCGCCTTGCGACTATTTGGCAATATGTTTGCCGGCGAATTAATTTTTATTCTGATCGCCATCATGCCGTGGTGGGTGCAATGGCCACCTGGCGCTATTTGGGCCATCTTCCACATTTTGGTGATCACATTACAAGCTTTCTTATTCATGATGCTAACGATTATTTATCTCAGCATGGCACATGAAGGACACTAATTAACTACTTTTTTACTTTTGAGAGGAGGCACCATGGAAATTGTAAGCATAATCGGTCAAGTACAAAGCTTAAGCGTGTTAGCCGCTGGTTTATTAATCAGCTTAGCCGCACTCGGTACAGGTATCGGTTTCGGTTTGTTAGGCGGTAAGTTTTTGGAAGGGGTCGCACGTCAGCCTGAATTAGGTGGCATGCTCATGATGCGTATGTTCATTATGGCAGGGTTAGTCGACGCTTTTGCGGCGATCTCCATCGTGATGGGTTTAATTCTGTTCTTTGCCAGCAACCCATTCTTAGCCGCTGTCGTCAATGCAGCTAAACCAGCCGTGGGCGGTTAATGATAACGTGAGGAAAAACTAATGGATATTAATGCCACTATTTTCGGCCAATTTATCACGTTCGCTATCTTGGTGTGGTTCACCATGAAATATGTCTGGCCGCCTATCATTAAGGCCTTACACGATCGTGAGAAAAAAATTGCAGCAGGGCTCGAAGCCGCTGAACGCAGCAAGCGTGAGCTTGAGTTAGCCGAGCATAAATCATTATCCATTATCCGAGATGCCAAACAGCAAGCGACGCAAATCATTGAACAAGCGAATTTGCATTCAGCACAATTAATTGAAGAAGCAAAAGCGCAAGCGAAAGTGGAAAGTCATCGCATTGTTGATCTGGCACAAGATGAAATTGATCGAGAAGTGACCAAAGCTAAAGAAGCGTTGAAGTCGCAATTAGCTTCGCTCGTTATTTTGGGCGCGGAAAAAGTGATTCAGCACAAAATGGATCCTTCTCTGCATCAAGAATTGTTAAACACATTAGCCACTGAGATTTAATCATGCGAAATCTCTCGATTGCACGACCTTACGCACAGAGCGCCTTTGAATATGCGCGCGACAAGCAAGAATTATCTGCTTGGAAAGCCTTTTTAGCTTCTGCTGCCAGTGTCGTACAACATCCGGATGTGATAAGGCTATTGCAAAATCCTGACATTCAGCCAGCAGAGCGAGTGGCGTTTTTTGAAGCGGTGTTAGCCTCTCAGGTCAATACAGAGCGAAAAAATTTCCTACGTCTGCTGGCTGAGCACGAACGTTTTATTGTCCTGCCAGAAATCTCTACCTTATTTAATGCCTATGAAGCTGAACTGGAAAAAATCAGCACCATACGCGTTGTCACCGCAGTAGAGATTGCTGATGATTATCGGGAAACATTGGCTCAACAATGGAAAAAACGACTTCATCGTG
>SCTP01000345.1 GCA_004322325.1 Gammaproteobacteria bacterium
CCATGGAGAAAAACGATGTATTCGTGCCATATTACCGTGATGTCGGCGTACTTCTTCAGCGTGGCGTGAAGTTATCGCAAATCCTGCAATTCTGGGGTGGCGATGAACGTGGCAATAGCTATGTGGATAGCCGCGATTTTCCCTATAGCGTGCCGATCGGTACCCAAACATTGCATGCGGCAGGCGCAGCGTATGCCATAAAATATCATCAAGAAAAGCAAGCCGTCGTTTCTATTTGTGGTGATGGGGCGACTTCAGAAGGTGATTTTTATGAAGCGATGAATGTGGCAGGTGTATGGAAATTACCCGTTGTATTTGTGATTTGTAATAATCAATGGGCTATTTCTGTACCGCGCCATCAACAAACGGCTACCCACACACTCGCCCAAAAATCGATTGCTGCTGGATTTGGCGGCGAGCAGGTAGATGGTAATGATATTATTGCGGTGCAATATCGAACAGCAGAAGCCCTGAAACAGGCACGTGAGCATGGCGAGCCGCGGTTACTAGAAATGATTTGCTATCGCCAGCATGATCACACGACAGCGGATGATGCAAGCCGTTATGAGCCGAAGGAATCACGTGCCGCTGAGTGGAAAAAAGAACCGGTGATACGACTTAAGCATTATCTCGAACAATTAAACGCTTGGACAGAAAAACAAGAAGAAGCCTTGCTGGCGGCTTGTGCAGAAGAAGTTGATCAAGCGGTGCAAACCTATCTCCATCAACCTCCTCAACTTTTAACTTCTATGTTTGACTATCTTTACGCCCAATTACCCCAAGCTTATCTTGAGCAGCGCGAGTTGCTTAATGAGATGGAGACAACGCATGGCTGAAATCACTTTAGTTGAAGCAGTAAATCAAGCGCTCGCGTATGAAATGCAAGCTGATCCCAATGTGATTGTGATGGGTGAAGATGTCGCGAAAAATGGTGGAGTGTTTCGCGCCACGGTGGGTTTATTAGATCAGTTTGGCCCTCAGCGTGTGTTAGATACGCCTTTAGCAGAATCCATGATCGGTGGTTTAGCGGTTGGAATGGCAGTGAGTGGATTAAAGCCA
This sequence comes from Gammaproteobacteria bacterium, assembly GCA_004322325.1. Lineage (GTDB taxonomy): Bacteria > Pseudomonadota > Gammaproteobacteria > DSM-16500 > DSM-16500 > Aquicella. The sequence goes on from SCTP01000345.1 coordinate 1,060, forward strand.
GTCGCTGAATTTCAATTTATGGGCTTCATTTATCCTGCTGTCGATCAAATCATCAATCATGCTTCCCGTATCCGTAATCGTACGCGCGGTCGCATGAGCTGCCCTATCGTCTTTCGTACGCCATGTGGTGCGGGTATTCATGCTCCGGAACACCATTCTGAAAGTACCGAAGCGCTTTTCGCTCATATCCCTGGTTTACGTGTGGTGATTCCTTCTTCGCCTGCTCGTGCTTACGGCTTGTTACTTGCTGCTATTCGTGATCCTGATCCGGTTATCTTTTTAGAACCCTCTCGGCTTTATCGTTATGCTAAACAGGAAGTCAAAAATGATGGTAAAGCTTTACCACTTGATACGTGTTTCACCTTACGCGTTGGTGAAGATGTCACTCTTATCACGTGGGGAGCGATGGTGAAAGAAACATTAAGCGCAGCACATCAGTTAAGTGAAGCTGGTATTAGCGCGGAAGTAATTGATGTGGCGACGATCAAGCCATTGGATATGGAAACAATACTTGCATCGGTTGAAAAGACGGGTCGTTGTATTGTTGTGCATGAGGCTCCATTAACTTGTGGGGTGGGGGCAGAAATTGTGGCGCAAGTCGCGCAAAAAGCATTGTTTTCGCTAAAAGCACCACCCGAGCGTGTGACCGGTTTTGATACGATCGTGCCTTATGCAAAGTTAGAGAAATATTATATTCCAAGTGAAAAACGTATTATTGATGCTGTTCATCGACTTCTGGAGTTCGCATGAAAATTTTTTATTTACCCGATTTAGGAGAAGGCTTGGCGGAAGCAGAAATTCGTCAGTGGTATGTGAAGGTAGGGGATGAGGTGAAAGTCGATCAGCCTTTGGTCTCGATGGAAACCGCTAAAGCAGTGGTCGATGTGCCTTCGCCGTATGCTGGAAAAATTGTGGAGTTGCATGGCGAGGTCAATGAGGTGATTAAAACCGGTGCACCATTAGTGAGTTTTGATACCGGTGAAGCCATTGCTGATAAAGGCAGTGTCGTGGGGAAATTAGAAACCAGTGAAAAGAAGTGGGATGAAGGCGAGGTGATTATCGGTTCGGCTGCTACGAAACCTTCAAACATCAAAGCGATGCCTGCCGCGCGTGTTTTAGCCAAACAAATGAATGTCGATCTCAATGCCATCACGCCGACTGGGCCACAAGGGCTCATCACCCCTAATGACGTCAAACAATTTGCAGCACGTCATGCCTCTCCTTCAGTCGTATTGCCAGGAGAGACCGAAGCTTTACACGGTATCCGTCGTACGATGGCGCAAGCGATGTCTCAATCGCATCAGGACATTGTTCCAGTCACTGTCGTAGAAGATGCGGATATCACAGATTTACCACCGGGTTCCGATATCACCATCCGTTTGCTGAGAGCGATGGTAGCCGCTGCCAAAGTTGAACCCGCCTTAAACGCGTGGTTTGATGGTAAGAAGCTGGAGCGAAAGTTATTTGATGAAGTGAATATCGGTATGGCCGTGGATGCACCTGAAGGCTTATTAGTGCCTGTGCTCAAAGACGTGGCCATGCATTCAGATGAAGCCTTACGACAGCAGATTGATACTTATAAAAAATCAGCACGTGACCGTTCTATTCCCCCTGCTGATATGCAAGGGGCTACCATCTTATTGTCTAATTTTGGGACGATTACAGGCCGTTATGCCACACCCATCCTGCTACCGCCTCTGGTGGCTATTCTTGGCTGCGGCCGAAGTCGGGAAGTGGTCATACCCCGAGAAGGGCAAATAGTGATCGGTCGTATCTTACCCTTGTCACTGACGGTAGATCATCGAGCGGTGACAGGCGGGGAGGCCACGCGCTTTTTAGGTGCCGTCATTCAGCATTTAAGAAAATAACCCTTAAATTCCTCGAAAATATTGTATGATGAAAATGGATAGGTATTTTCGGGGTAGAGGGTATGAAAAGGACGCCGCTGCTTATTATAGTAAGCATGATTTTGGTACTGGTTACCAATAGTTTGTTTTTATTGATAAAACCAGAAATCACGTTGGTGTTAAGTTTGACAGTGGTTTCATTAGGTCTCGCTTTGATCTTGGCACAGCAGGCCATGCAAGAAAAGAAATCAGTCGCTCGTTTGGCATTAGAAAAACAAGCGACTGAAGTAAAATTACAAGAACAGGAAGGATTTTTTAAAACTATTTTTGATTATACCCATACCGGTGTAGCGATCTTACAACTCGATGGAACGTTACTTAAAATTAACAAAGCACTGTGCGAAATGCTAGGCTATAGTGAAGCGGATTTACTCGGTATTAATTTTTACCAATATATTTATTCAGAGGATCAAGAAAAACTTGACGCCGTTCTTCGACAATTAATAGAAAGAAAAAATAAATTGTATCAAGCAGAGCAACAGTGTTTTCAAAAAAATGGGGATGCAATATGGATCATATTACGTTTATCACTCGTACGAGATAATCAAGATAAACCAGTTAATTTTATTGTGCAGATACAAAATATTACGCTGCAAAAGAAAGCAGAAGAACGTTTGCGACACATGGCTTATCATGATCCACTGACGGGTCTTGCTAATCGCAACAAATTAGAACAATTTATTAGTCATATCTTAGCGTCCGCGCGCCGCCATCAACAAGGATTTGCATTATTATTTTTGGACTTAGACAGCTTTAAAAATATCAATGACACGATTGGTCATGATGCAGGGGATTTGCTATTACAAGTGATTGCTGAACGTTTGCATAATTCTGTTCGCAGTACCGATATGGTCGCTCGATTAGGTGGTGATGAGTTTGTTTTAGTCATCACGGATGTGAAAAAAACCGAAGTGGTGGCTTTAATTGCACAGAAAATTCTCGATAATATTTTGAAAGCTATCATGGTGACGGGACAAGAGATTTATATCACCACGAGTATCGGTATCAGCTTATATCCTTTTGATGGCCAAAATATGCAAACGCTGATGAAAAATGCGGACCTTGCTTTATATCGAGCGAAAGAGCATGGTCGAAATAATTATCAATTTTACACGGTTGAAATGACTAGCCGAGCGCGTGAAAAAATGGATTTACAAAATGCACTGGCGCATGCTTTAGCGAAGAATGAATTTTTCTTGCATTATCAACCGAAGATGGAATTAAAAACGCAACGTATTACAGGGATAGAAGCCTTATTGCGCTGGAAAAATAAAGAATATGGCATGACGACTCCCGATGAGATCATTTCCTTAGCGGAAGAAACCGGTTTGATTATTCCGGTGAGTGCATGGATATTAAGAACGGCCTGTAAGCAATTAAAACAATGGCATCAAATGGGTTTTACCTCGTTAACCATGGCGGTTAATTGCTCAGCACGGCAATTCAAACAAGGCACATTTACCGAAGAAGTCTCGCAGGTGATGACGCAATTTGATCTTCCCGCACGTGCTCTTGAGATTGAAATTACGGAAACGTTAATCATGCAAGATCCAGAGAATACGTTGCGGGTATTGTATGCCCTGAAAGATTTAGGAGTACAAATTGCGATAGATGATTTTGGTACTGGGTATTGGTCGCTGGGTAATTTAAGACGACTATCAGTCGATAAAATAAAAATTGATAAATCTTTTATCAAACAAGTGATTGCTGATGAAACCTCTGCCGCTATTACCAGTGCAATTATCGCAATGGTGAATAAGTTAGGCATTATTTCGATTGCAGAGGGCGTTGAAACGAAAGAACAGTATCATTTTCTAATACGAGAAGGATGTACTGAAATTCAAGGATATTACATCACCCAACCTTTATCGGATGAGATGATGACCGCTTTCCTACAACATCCTCTGCCGGTTTCAGAAACAGTGACGTAATCTCCCCCGGGCCCCCTCCTTCGATCAGAGGGAAGGGGGTTCAGCAAGCAGTCAATCTAATAATCCGTATTGCTTTAATTTCTTCCTTAACGTTCCTCGCGAAAGACCGAGGATTTGCGCCATTTTGACTTGGTTGTAATGGGTATGATTAATTAATACTTCTAATAACGGCCGCTCAATTTCTTCCAACAAAATTGCATAAAAATCGATCGGCTGTTCACTACCAATGTTGCTAAAGTAGTTACGAAGCGTATCTTTTACTACCTGCTTTAAGGTAATTGTCTCTAAATTATCTACTGCTGCCATCTTTCTATTCATAGAAAAAACTCCCTACTGTCCTTAGTTTTTAGTTATATCTTTCCCTGATAAATAACCAAATTAAATCTCCATCCGATAAGATGGAGATCTCAGATAATATGCGAACATCTTACGACGTCATTTCAGCTGGTTCATGTTCATTCAGCCGGGTATTCTCCATGATGGTTTCAAACGATTCCATGGCTGGTTCTTGCATCACGGACGCTACGGCTTTGTTGGAAACTTTTTTGGTTTTGGTTCGAGAGGCTGGTTTTGCTTTCATTTTCGTTTTTTTGTTGCTTTTTGTTTCTTTTGCCCATTCTTTCTCAAACTGGGTTAAATGGTGATGAAGCGCGTGAAGCTTATCTTGTGTCCCTGTCAGCTTTTCAACCGATTGGGTTGCTGCTTCTAACTGCTTGCTTGCTATTTTTTGCGTTTTCACTAATCCCTTATGCATTTTTTTCGCTGCTTTATATTGCTTTTTACCCGTAGAGGTATACGCATTCTTTTCTGCTGCTTTCATCTGCGTTTCAGTCGTTTTTAATTGCGTTTTTAATTTATTAAGTGTTTTAGCGAGCTTATTTTCTTTCTTGGCGGCCAGGCTGATTTCTTTTTTCAACTTTTTGGCGAGCTTAACGGGCATCTTCAAAAAATCCTTTTCCCATTGTTGCGTATTCACCCTGGATAGGTGCTTCGCTGCATTCTTTGCCGTTTTTTTTCGTGACATATTCAATTATCCTCTAGAACAAATAGACTAAGACGTTAAAATTTAACATCGATCAACTAAAAAAGTCTACTGGAACTTGGGAGGGGGATATTGATTTAGGCAGCATAACACTTTAAAGTAGCGATCGAATATACTCAAAAATCAGCCTGATTATTCCTATCTAGGAGTTTTAAGCACAAATGAGTAACGCTAGTTTAAAAGAGCAATTACAAGCGGTTGCTTCCCAATTGTCAGAAACAACGGGGAAAGCACCTAAACCGAAGAACGTGCTACAACCCATGGCCAAGGCCAAAAAGCCTAAGCCAAGATGGTTGGATTATGTTCAATATGGGGTAGAATTGTTGAAAGTTTATTTCCCTCAAGGGTTTAAAGACATTAATCAAGTCAAGCCATTAAAGAAAGGCATTAAGCAAGACTTACTTCTACGCTTAAGTACCATGGATAAAATCGTGACGGAAGATAAGGCTTGCATGGTGAAAAGCTTAGCCTACTATGTCAATACGGCGGCTTATCACAAAAGTGCGGTGGAAGGCGCGATGCGCTATGATTTAGACGGCAATCCAGCGGGTATGATTTCTGCTGAAGAGGCACGCTATTCCAGTGAGCGCTATCAGGCTAAGCTGAAAGCCAAACAAACGATCACGGAATAACTACAATAAATTTTATAGAAAGGCGAGGAGAGGTTATGGGGCAGTTATCCCGTTGCATTTCGCCAGCTACCTTATTTATGCTAAGTGTCAATGCGATTCTTGGCTCAGGTTGGCTATTTGCTCCCCTTTATGCAGCAAAAATTGCAGGGCCTGCCGCACTGGTGTCATGGGTGATTGGCGGTCTTGCTGCTATTTTAATTGCATTCACGTTTGCAGAATTATCTGCCATGCTACCGGTTGCAGGCGGTACGGCCCAAATTCCGCAGCTAAGCCATGGCGGTCTGGTGAGTTTCATTCTAAGCTGGATTGGCTGGCTGTCCATGCTGATGTTAACCACTGTCGAAGTACAAGCCGTGTTGCAATATGCTGCTTTATTTTTCCCTTTCTTGATGCACGACGTGAATGGCGCGCAAGTGCTGACCTTATGGGGATTGCTATGGGCAGCTATTCTTTTATTGACGTTGTGTATTGTGAATGTCTTAAGCTGTCGGGGTCTGTCTCGCATTAATTTTGCTCTATTTATCTTTAAAGTATTTGTGATTGTGTTAATGATTTTTTCGATTACTCGCATTCGGTTTAACCCGCATAACTTTGCTGGGATAGGTACCTCGATGGTATCTGTTCAAGGTTGGCAAACGATTTTAACGGCTGTGGCAGCCGGTGGCGTCGCGTTTGCTTTTAACGGATTTAAGAATGGCGTGGAAATGGCAGGTGAAGCAAAAAATCTTGCCGTTGCCATTCCACTTAGTACCGCCGGCTCCGTGATGGCCTGCATGCTACTTTATTTAGGACTCCAAGTCTGCTTTATCGGTGCTCTTGATCCTGCTTCCATGCAACAGGGTTGGCAACATCTTAAATTTGCAGGCGATGTAGGACCTTTTGCTGGGCTAGCAGCGGGATTGGGCCTCTTATGGCTAGTAAAATTACTTTATGTGGATGCCGTGATTTCCCCTTCTGGTGCAGGTCTGATCTATGTCACCGGCACCGCACGCGTTTTATACGCCATGAGCCAGATTGGCTATGTTCCTGCCTTTCTATCCCGTTTAAACCGCCAGCGTTTGCCGATGTATGCCATCTTCGTTAACTTTCTCTGCGGCTTATTCACTTTTCTTCCCTTGCCGGGTTGGCAAGCGATGGCGAATTTCCTGGTTTCCATTTTGGTCATCACTTACGCTATGGGCCCGATCGCCCTTCTTAGCCTCCGTCAAACCTTACCTGATAAACCACGGCCTTTCCGCTTGCCAATGGCCAACATTCTCTGTGTACTGGCTTTTTATTGTTGTAATCTTTTCAGTTACTGGACAGGATGGGATAGTATTTCCAAACTGCTGATGGCTTTATCGATTGGATTGATGGTGTTTGGGATAGCTTACTTACGCGGCAATATTAATATGGAGAAGGATGAGATAAAGTCCGGTGCCTGGTTTATTCCCTACATTATCGGATTAGTGGTTATTTCTTATTTGGGCTCTTTTGGCGGCAAAAATATTATCCCCTTTGGCTGGGATTTTGCTGTCATTGCTTTATTTAGTATTGGTATTCTTTATCTGGCGGTCGGTAGCCGCATGTCGACATTAATAATATCAGAGCCAGAGCCTGCTGTTGCGGTTGAATATAGTTAATAGGAGGGTGTTATGGACGACGTCAATCCCATGGTAAAGGTCACTCCGTTAGAATCGGGCATTTTGCAAATCAGTTTAAATCGCCCTGAGCAATTGAACGCATTAAATCACGACGTTTTACAACGCTTGTCTCATCTTTTTCAGGAAATAAAACAAGATCGATCGGTTAAGGCGATTCTGTTACATGGCGAAGGAAAAGCGTTTTGTGCTGGAGCAGACATCAAGCAATTAGCTAATTTAAACGGACATGAAGGGTTAGCCTTTGCTCGTTTTGGGCAAGCGGTTTTCCGCTCTCTCGAGTTGCTGGGGAAACCCTCACTCGCAGCGATTCATGGTGTGGCATTGGGCGGCGGTTGTGAGTTAGCCATGGCAGCCACTTTACGCATTGCTACAACGACAGCTGTGTTTGGTCAGCCAGAAATCAAATTGGGGGTTATCCCCGGCTTCGGCGGTACGCAACGTTTACCGCGTTTAATCGGCAAAGGTCGTGCACTGGATATTTGCCTAACAGGGCGGCGCTTCACGGCAGAAGAAGCGTTGCAGTGGGGATTAGTGAATGAACTGACGTCGCCGGATAATCTATTGCCACGCGCCGTGGCACGGCTAAAAGAGTTAACACAACTTGGCTCCGTGGCGATGGAAAGTATCTTAACCGCCATTCATCAAGGCTACGATCTTTCATTAGAAGAAGCATTAGAATTGGAAGCGGCTCATTTTGGGTTATGTTGCACCACAGCAGATAAACGCGAAGGCGTGAAGGCATTTTTAGAGAAACGTACGCCTGTCTTCAGTGGAGAGTAGTAAAAATGGATGCTTACACGGATATCTTATTTGAAGAAATACCCGGAGAAGGCGGTAATATTGGCTTAATTACCCTCAATCGGCCGCAAGCCTTAAATGCGTTAAACAGCGATATGGTGCGTGTCATGTATAAAAAATTACATATTTGGGCCACCTTATCGACCATAAAAGCGGTGATTATTCGTGCTGTAGAAGGCCGAGCATTTTGTGCGGGTGGCGATCTTCGCTCCATTTATGAAGAAATGAAAATACATCATCCTTCAGCCACCGAATTTTTCTATCATGAATATCAACTTAACCGGCTTATTTTTCATTTTCCTAAACCCTATATTGCCTTCTTAGACGGCATTACCATGGGCGGTGGGGTAGGGATTTCTATTCACGGTTCTCATCGCGTTGCTACGGATAATCTCGTGTTTGCCATGCCAGAAACCGGTATTGGCTTTTTCCCTGACATTGGTGGGACGTATTTTTTACCTCGCTTACCTAGCCGATTAGGTTTTTATCTAGCCTTAACCGGTGCTCGCTTAGCAGCAGATGAGTGTATTGCATTCAGTATCGCTCAATACAAAGTATCACGTGATACTTTTCCTGCCTTGATACAAGCGTTAGCAGCGCATCCTTTTGAAAAAAATGCACGTGCTTCCGTCACTCAGTTGATTAAGCCATTTACTATTTCAACCTCTCCCTCTTTGTTAATGCCGCAACAAGCTGACGTGGATGCTTGTTTTTCTGCCGATACCATTGAAATGATATTAGAAACTTTACACTCATCTTCCTCTTCTCTTTGTAAAGAAGCAGCTCAAGTCATGACAAAAAAATCACCTACTAGCCTCAAGGTCACCTTACGAGCCTTACAAATTGGCAAGCAACTTGATTTTGATGCCTGTATGCAACAAGAATATCGACTTGTTTCGCATTTTATTAATTCACACGATTTTCTTGAAGGAATACGCGCTATTATTATCGATAAAGATCAAACACCCCATTGGCAGCCGGATAGCTTGCAAAAAGTGACACCTGAAGCAGTGAATCAGTATTTTGCTCCTGTTGCTAAAGAGTTGGTATAAAAGTCAATTCTGGCTTATACTGAAAGTATGAGGTAATACAATAAAGAGGAGGAAAAAAACCATATAAAAATAAAGAAGTTAGCCTACCAAAACCAAAAAAACGATGGAGGTTTGTGACTATGTTACCTGTTCAAATAACTGTTCGTGATTTTGATTTATCCCCCGCTGTAGAAGACCATATCCGTAAACGAGCCGAAAAATTAACCCGTGTGTGTCGCCGAGTCAGTAGTTGCCGAGTGGTTATCGAATTACCACAAAAACATAAGCATCAAGGAAAACTCTATAATGTTCGTCTCGATATCACTGTGCCAGGAAAAGAGTTGGCTGTAACACGTAAGTGTGATGAAGATATTTATGTCGCCATTCGGGATGCTTTTAATGCGGTTGAAAGACAGTTAGAAGAACATTCACACATTCGCCAAGGTCGTGTGAAAACCCATCATCATGTGATGCATGGCTATGTTGCACGTCTTATCGCGAAAGAAGGATATGGGTTTATTAGAGGAGTAGATGGAACAGAGTATTATTTTAGTATTACTAATGTACACTACCCCCATTTTAATCAGTTATTAGTAGGTGATGCGGTAGAGTATACGGCCGAAGCAGTGAATGAAGGTTGGCAAGCTCATCACGTTGTAAGAGAGCGTTACAATAATCATGCTGAGTTGTAGTAGAATTGTAGCCTTTTAAAACCCCGTGTAAAAAAGGAGCCAATCGAATGCAATTGATTCAGCGATTAAACGAAGTAATTTCAGAATTTCATCTTTTAAAGCATCCCTTCTATCAGGCATGGTCTCGCGGTGAACTAAGCCGTGACCTATTGCAAAGTTATGGCAAGCAATATTATCAACAAGTTGCTTCTTTTCCCCGCTTTATTTCACGTGTTCATACCGGTTGTCCGGTGATCGCTGCACGCAAAGTACTCTTAGAAAATCTTGTCGATGAAGAAATTCATGGTACGGATCATCCTGCTTTATGGATGCAGTTTGTGGAAGGGATGGGTGTCAATCAAATGGATGTCTTAAAGGAAGCTGCTCTACCTGAAACAATGGCAATGGTAGATACTTACTACGAACTCGCCGAAAGCCATTGGACAGAAGGGTTATGTGCCTTGTATGCGTATGAATGCCAAGTACCAGAAGTATCGGCTTCTAAAATCGCTGGGCTCAAACAATTCTATGGCGTAGAAGATGAAAAAACCCTGGAATTTTTTGCTGCTCATCAACAGTATGACGTCGAGCATTCCAAACGTGTAGCAGAATTAATTGAGTGCTATGTCGAACCTGAACAGGCTGAGCATGCCACACGTAAAGCAGCGCAAGCTTTATGGGGCTTTTTGAACGGGATGTGTCGCGTCGGTAACATCTGCTGCCATTAATCTATTGCTCCCGTCTCGCGGTTTTTAGCCGCGGGGCGGAAGCGAATCTTAAGTATTAAGCAACCCCTGTAGCACTAAATGTTGCCGTGGTGGAACTAGGGCCGGTTAAGGTGCAACTAACGGTCACATCCACAGCAACCGCAGCCGCTGTAATGGTATAGCCGCTGGGTAATCCTCCTTGTAATGCACTGGCCACATCGGTGCAGTTAGCAACGGCGACGCCTAAAGAAGAGCTTAGCTTTCTTGAGGCATAGTTACTGGAGTTTGCGGCTGATAACGCACCAGCTACCGCTGACGTGGCGGCAGATTGGGCATTTGAGGTTAAATTAATGAATTTAGGAATCGCTACTGCCGCCAAAATACCGATAATGGCAATAACGATGATTAATTCAATAAGGGTAAAACCCAGTAATTTGTTTCTATTCTGCATATTTTCATCCCTAAAATGTTAATAAACTGGTTTGTTTAACTGATTCCCGTTGCTGTAAACGTTGTAGTGCTGGAGCTTGGTCCTGTTAAAGTACAGGCGACACTCGTATCCACTGCTACCGCACCAGCTGTAATGGTATAACCACTGGGTAGTCCCCCCTGTAAGGCATTGGCTACATCAGTACAATTAGCGATCGGGACACCGATGGTGGTACTCAGTTTTCTGGCTGCATAATTACTGGCGTTTGCAGCGGATAAGGCACCGCCTACGGCAGTCGTGGCAGAGGTTTGGGCATTGGAAGTGAGGTTAATAAATTTAGGAATAGCAACGGCTGCTAAAATACCAATAATGGCAATGACAATAACCAATTCAATCAACGTAAAACCAGGATGCTTAAACTTCCGTGTCATGTCTTTATCCTTTAAACGTGCGACTAATGGGTTAAATTTATCATATTCCAGATAGGCAAATAAATACCTAAGGCAATAATTAGAATGAGTAGAGAGACAAATCCCATTAAGACGGGGCCAATCATGTCGCTGATTCGTTTTAAATCAAAGGCAATTTCATCTCCGTGAAAATGACCGATATAACTTAAGGCGGGGCTGAGTTCCCCATTTTTTTCCCCTACGGCTAAAATTTGGATTTCCAAATGGGTAAATAAATCAACTTTTTTAAGGGCTTGCGTGAAGGGCACACCGCGCTCAATCGCATCCTGCATCTCTGAAATTTGCGCGACGATATACGCATTGGGAATGATATTTTTTACTAACACTAAACTTTGGGTGACTGACAGGCCTGAACTGAGAATAATTGACATGGATTGACAGAAACGTATCAAGATAATGCGTTTTAATAATTTTCCAAAGATTGGAATACGCAATTCTAGCTTATTCCAGCGGTATTTTCCTTGTGGTGATTTTAGATAGCGATAAAGAAAAAAACCGCCAACGACAAGGATGGCAATCAGATAATAAATGTCATGTACAAAAAAATTCGAAATATTAATGAGCACACGTGTCTGCCAGGGAAGAGAGACTGACAAATTCAGGAAAAATCGAGAAAAAGTAGGAATAACGAATAAATTGAGGACGACAATAGCAATAGCAATAGAGATCAAGACAAAAATAGGATAGCGGAAAGCAGAGCGAATTTGTTTAACGGTAGAGGTTTCAAATTCAAGGTATTCATGAATATGTTCGAAAGCTTGGTCTAAATGACCAGTGCTTTCGCCAATTTGAATAATATTAACCATGAGCGGCGAGAAAATAGAGGGGTAATATTGCATAGCTGTTGCTAAGCTTTCCCCTTTTTCCAAGTGCTCGATAATTCCATTTAAAGCGTGTGCCAGGCGGCGGCTGCGCGTATGCGAACTGAGTTGCTGTAAGGCGGTGACAATCGGTACGCCGGCACGATGCAATAGCTGCATTTGGCGGGCGAAAATAGCGAGTTCACTGGTATGTAAGCTTTGTCCTTGAAACCATTCTTGTAGTTTTTCTAAATAATCCGCGTGTTCTTTGACAATCGCAATGTGAATAGGAAAAATCCCTTCTTTAATTAAGTCCGAATTCAATTGATCAGCAGAGGGAGCCACTCGCTGTCCTGCACGAAGTTGACCTTCTTTATCCCGGCCTCGATAGTTAAATTGCGGCATAGCGTTAAATCGCTCCGGCCATACTAATGACTTCTCGCACGGTGGTGATGCCTTTGACCGCCAGGTCTAAGCCTGCCTGCAACAGGGATCGATAGACAGGCTGTTGTTGGCCGAGGCGTAAGAAGGCTCCAGTATCCGATTGACGTAAGGCTTCTGCTAAGTCTCCCGAGATGGGTAAGCATTCAAACACACAGACGCGACCGAGATACCCCGTATGATGGCAATGGGAGCAGCCTGTCCCATGTTTAAAATGACTATCCACCGTAAGGTGAGGATCAACGGATTCCAACCAGGTTTTTTCTGCAGAGGTTAAGGGGTCATCGGTGATACATTTTTCACAAATACGTCGCACCAGACGTTGTGCTAAAATGCAACGCAATACACTGGCCACTAAATAACCTTCTGCACCCATATCTAATAAACGGGTCGCTGTGCTGATGGTATCATTGGTATGTAAGGTACCTAACACTAAGTGACCTGTCATGGCTGCTCGTAAAGCAATTTCCATGGTTTCATGATCGCGTATTTCACCGATCATGATGATGTCGGGATCTTGACGTAAAATAGCACGTAACACGCTGGCAAATGTGAGATCAATTTTAGAATTGACTTGTATTTGATTAATGCGGGGTAGCCGATATTCAACAGGATCTTCGACGGTAATAATTTTATCTTCTGGTTTATTTAAATCATTTAATGACGCATAGAGTGTCGTGGTTTTACCGCTACCCGTGGGGCCGACAATTAATATTAAGCCATAAGAAGCGGATAACGCTTGAGAATAATATTGATAAACAGCTTCCGGCATGCCGATTTGATCGAGTTGCAATAACGTATCGGATTGGTTCAAAAGACGCATCACTAAGGATTCGCCATACTGGACAGGGATAGTAGAAACACGCACATCATAACTTTTATTTTTGACTTTAATACTAAAACGCCCATCTTGTGGCAAGCGCTTTTCTGCAATGTTTAAACCTGAGACGAGTTTAATACGTTGGACTAAAGCTTGCGTCACCGTTTTTTCTTCAATAATTTGCTCTTGTAATACACCATCCACCCGTAATCGAATACGCAATACATTTTCACCCGGCTCAATATGAATATCGGAAGCATTTATTTGTGCAGCATCTTCAAAGATGGAACGTAGCAGATTAACGACAGGTAAATCTTCCGAGGTAAAATCCTGGGTTTCTGAGAAAAGGTTTAATTCAGTGGGAGTTAATTCTGCCGAGAGTGTTTCAGCAAAATGCGTGATTTCTTCTGTGCGTCGATACATATTATCCAGCACATATAATAAATCATCTTCACGAATCAGCGCTGTTTCGACTTTTTTCTTGAGAATACGTTCCATTTCTTCATGGGCAAGAAGATCTTGTGGATCAACCATGCCG
>SCTP01000346.1 GCA_004322325.1 Gammaproteobacteria bacterium
TGACAATTTATCCGAAATCTCATTACGTTACTCAGCGCGATACGATTATTAAAGCAATTGATCAAATTAAACTAGATTTACGGGCTCGTTTAGAAGAATTATATAAATTAAATAAATTAGTCGAAGCGCAACGGCTCGAGCAGCGTACGACGTATGATTTAGAATTAATGAAAGAGTTAGGTTATTGCCAAGGTATTGAAAATTATTCTCGCTATTTATCTGGTCGTGCAGCAGGTGAACCGCCACCAACGTTATTCGACTATCTGCCCAGTGATTCTTTACTCATCATAGACGAATCACACGTTACCGTGCCGCAGTTAAACGGCATGTATCGCGGTGATCGATCACGCAAAGAGACATTAGTTGAATATGGTTTTCGTTTACCTTCAGCCTTAGATAATCGACCTTTGCGTTTTGATGAATTTCGTGCTCGTGCTCCGCAAACGATTTATGTTTCAGCGACACCAGGGCCTTATGAATTAGAGCATTCGGATGCGATTGCAGAACAAGTAGTACGTCCCACGGGTCTGCTTGATCCAGAAGTTGAAGTGCGTCCGGCGACAACGCAGGTGGATGATTTACTTTCTGAAATTAATAAACGCGTACAAGTGAATGAGCGAGTATTAGTCACGACTTTAACGAAACGTTTGGCGGAAGATTTGACGGAGTATTTAGAGGAACACAATATTCGAGTACGTTATTTGCATTCTGATGTCGGTACAGTTGAGCGGGTGGAAATCATTCGTAGTTTACGTTTAGGCACATTTGATGTGTTAGTGGGGATTAATTTATTGCGCGAAGGGTTAGATTTACCGGAAGTGTCGCTGGTGGCGATTTTAGATGCTGATAAAGAAGGATTTTTACGTTCAGAAACATCTTTAATTCAAACCATTGGCCGGGTAGCGCGGCATTTTAATGGCAAAGCGATTTTGTATGCCGACAGGTTGACGGGCTCTATCCAGCGGGCAATGCAAGAAACAGAACGCCGTCGTGCAAGACAACATGCTTATAACCAGGCTCACCACATTACGCCGCGCAGTGTCAAAAAGGCGGTACATGATGTAATGGAGGGGGCTTATACCGAGACGAGCGTACGGGGGCGTCTATTTCCTAGAGCCAAAGTGGCAGAAAAAGAGTATGATTATTCAACCCTATCGCCTGAAGCCTTGTCAGCTAAAATTGCTAAATTAGAGAAGCAGATGTATGAGCATGCCCATCAGCTGGAGTTTGAAGAGGCGGCGCGGCTGCGAGATGTGATTCGTCAGATGCAAGAGTATTCCCTCGCCAAGTAGGATAAAATTTGTCCATATTGTGATTTTTAGTTGCTTTTATACCCTATTAGTATATAAAATAACCAAAATTAAAATTAATATCCAACAAAGGTCCAAATACGATGAGTACGTCGCGAGGCAGTTTTAGCCCTTCTTTTGTAAAAAAAACGTATATTGCGGTTAAAAAATCTATTAATAAATCCGTTAATAAAATCGAGGAACCAGCTCGAGATCCGGAATCAGACCCCATAGAGAGGAAGAATAAAAAACCAACAAGTAGAAGCTCTTTTAATAATTCGCAAGAATTGTTGGCAGAACCAGAGCACCTTGAACTTAAAATAAATGAAAAAGAAATAATAGGTAAGGGTGCTTTTGCTACAGTGTACAAAGGGGAGCTATGTAATAAAGATCAGGTTAAAGTCCAAGATGTTGCTGTCAAAAAAATGAAGTTTCATATAAGCGATGATGATTCTTACGCTATATGTAACGACGAAAAAAGTATAATAGCCATGTTACCAAAGTCTCCTTATCTCCTTGAATTTTTTATCGAGCAATGTGCCCTAGTAAGAGGACTTTGTATTATTGTTTCGGAATATATACCAGGAGGAACATTAGAAAACTATCTAAAAAATGTAACTCCTGATTCAATGCTTAGCTCGAAAGAGTGTTGCCGTTTTATAGAAGAGTTAGCACGAGGAGTAGATGCTTTACACAAAGCTAAAATAGTCCATCGCGATTTAAAACCGGCAAATGTATTACTCAATCACGATCACCTCAAAATATGTGATTTTGGCACAGCTGCGTATAACAACAACCTTAAGGGACTAGCTGGGACACCTTGTTATATCCCACCCGAAGTAATAATGGAGCAACCCTATACAGAGAAAGTAGATATATATGCTCTTGGAATAATGATATGGGAATTAATGGGAGGAAAGAATCCATACCAGAGCCAACAATTTCACCATCACGAAGAAATATATAAATTTGTTGTAGAAAAGAAAGGAAGACCTGAAAGCTTAAAAAATCCATATCCTTCTCTTGTTAAATTAATGCAAGCATGTTGGGCACAAAAACCAGCTAAGCGGCCTGATGCAGAAAAGATAGTAAAAGAAATGCAAAAAAAACTTCAGCCAAAATAATCCGAATTGTAAGGCACACATCATGACTATTTTTAATTTATTTAAAAAGAAACCTCTACTAGGAGAAGGGAGTTTCGCAAAGGTGTATAAAAGCACCTATCAAGGCAGAGAAGTCGCTGTCAAACAAATGAAATTTAAACCACACTTCTCTAAAAAGGAACAGTTTGCAAAGTTTGAGAAAGAAGCAGCTATCATGCAAAAATTAACGACATCAGGTGCTTCCCAGATTGTCTCCTATTACGATAGCAAAAGAAAATATCATAAATTTACCATTACGATGGAATATATGCCAAATGGGTCGCTATCAAATTACATTAGGTCTACAGAAAAATATTCGCTTGATCCTGAGAAGCAGCAGCAAATAGCGCTCGATATAACTAAAGGCTTGCAGCATTTACATAGCCTCGGATTTATACATCGAGATTTTAAAAGCGATAATGTATTATTAGATAGAGATTTTCGCGCTAAGATCACTGATTTTGGTTTGACCGAGCATCGCGATGACATTGATCCCATCCATGGCGCTATAGGTACCCCTTTATATTTAGCGCCTGAGTTATTATTGAGGTTAGTGAGTAGAGAGCCAGTTGAAAAGGAGGGTTATTCAGATAAAACGGATATTTATGCTTTAGGAATCATATTCTACGAGCTATTTACTTGGAGCGATAATCCTTATTTAGTATTGTTTAACAATGAAAATAAAACCGGTAAAGAAAACTTAGAAGACATGATCAAATTTGTGTTAGTTAAGAAAAAAAGACCGCTTATTCCTGAAGACAGTTGTACGCAAGAAGAAAGGCAGTTGATCACACAAAGTTGGGCACAGAAACCTGCCAATCGACCCACTGCAGACGAACTAGTGGAAAAGATGACAAGAAGGTCATTAAAGTAATTGCTTCTTTTAATTCAACAAGGTATCTTTACCTCCCAGTTAGAGGCACGTAGCTCAGTGGTAGAGCATCACCTTGACATGGTGGTGGTCGGTGGTTCGATCCCACTCGTGCCTACCA
>SCTP01000347.1 GCA_004322325.1 Gammaproteobacteria bacterium
CGATCGGCGTAATGGGACGAAATATTAGCACCTTCCATATTTAAGTCATCACTTAAAATGGTGCCAGTAAACTTTAATTGCGTCCGTAACACGTCTTTCAACCAGCGGGAAGAAAAGCCAACCGGCAATTCATCGACCTCTGGAAACACAATATGGGCCGCCATGAGAGCCGGTATACCCGCTTGAATGAGATGAGCGAATGGCATCAAGTCGTCACATTGTAGTTCAGAGAGGGAGCGTCCATCCACTGGAATTGCGACATGGGAATCCAACGCCACCCCGCCATGGCCTGGAAAATGTTTGCCCACCGAGGCCATCCCCGTTTCCTGCATGCCGCGGATGAAGGCTTTCGCTAACGTGATCACCGTTTGTGCATTTGCATGGAAGGCGCGATCGCCGATCACGGTATTACGCTTTTTATCCAAGTCTAAAATGGGAGCCAAGCTCAAATCGACCCCGACGGAGAGGAGTTCCGCCGCCATGAGAGCGCCGCATTCTTTGGCCGACTGGCATGCTTTTTCAGGCTCCTCGTCATACGCTTTCCCAAAAGTCGCCATGGGCGGCAAGCGAGTAAATTCTTCTTTAAAACGCTGTACCCTACCCCCTTCCTGGTCCACCATAATGAGCAGTGGGCTTTTGTGCGCTGCTCGTATCTGATGGCAGAGATGTTGTAATTGATCTCGCGATTCATAATTACGGGCAAATAAAACGACTCCACCCACGAGAGGATGCCCCAATAACTCACGTTCTTCTGCGGTTAAGTCTTTACCTTCGACATCAACAATAAAAGCACCGATAGTATTCGTCATAAGATGTGATACCATAGCCTTATTTTTAAACTGTAAGTAAACACGATGACACATTATTCTGAGCTTTCAACTATACGTGATTTTATCCGCTATGCCACTACTCGTTTTAATGAAGCGGCGCTTTATTATGGCCATGGGACGGATAATGCCTGGGATGAAGCGAGTAGTTTGGTATTACATACGTTGCATTTGCCGCATGATATTAATCCGACGGTGTTAGATGCGCATCTGATCCGGGAAGAGCAAACGGCTTTATTGAAGTTGATTGATGATCGTGTGACCAAACGCATTCCGGTGCCTTATTTAACTCATGAGGCTTGGTTTGCGGGTTTATCATTTTATGTCGATGAGCGCGTCTTGATTCCACGTTCACCGATTGCGGAATTAATTGAGAATCAATTTGCGCCTTGGATAGCAGCGGATCATGTGCATACGATTTTAGACTTGTGCACAGGGAGTGGCTGTATTGCGATTGCCTGTGCGAAAGCTTTTCCAGAAGCTGAAGTCGATGGCAGTGATGTTTCAGCGGAAGCGCTGGCGGTGGCGAAGATTAATGTGTTGCGGCATAGCTTGGAAGAGCAAGTGCATTTGCATGAATCGGATTTATTTGCTTCTTTGCCGAAGAAAAAATACGACATTATTGTGAGTAATCCACCGTATGTTGATGCGGAAGATTTTGCTTCTTTGCCACCAGAGTATTTACACGAACCTCGATTAGGACTGGCAGGTGGGAAGGAAGGGATTGATTTTGCTATGCGCATTTTGGAGCAGGCGCGAGATTATCTGCAGCCACACGGGATTTTGGTGTTGGAGGTGGGGAATAGCGAGGTGGCGTTAGCAGAACGATTGCCGCATGTGCCGTTTACGTGGATGGAATTTGAGCGAGGTGGCGGCGGGGTGTTTATGTTGACGGGGGAGCAGTTGGAAGAGATAAGTTAGCGCGCCTATTTTATCAACAAATCCCCAAAATCAATGATATGAAAAAAGTATTTTGCCTCTAATACTTCATCTGTCACCCCATTAACATGAATCAGCACAGGACGACGTGAAATATGGCGAGGGACTTTTAATCGATTAAGTTTGTTTTTCATTTCATGAACGACACTCATTCCGATAGGATACCGTGAAAACTTCATTTCACAAATATACACAGTATCAAATTGCGTTTGAATTAAATAATCAATCTGACACCCAGCTTGTCTCGTGGTTGGCCGCTGGAAAAAAGGATTATCAACAACGACTTCTTCGGGTTTGATGTTCAATCTATTCATGACTGCAGCATGATTGTTTAACACTAAATTTTCAAATTGCAGCCCCATGATGGTCTCCCATCCTGGTAATAAAGTTAATGCAATTTCTTGGTATCTGTCTTTTTCAATTTTGGCTTTATTAGGCAACACATATTTTAAATAAAAACGCACATAATTGTCTTTTAATCGGTATTGGCTAAGTTTTGATATTTTACCCGTATTAAGGTGCCAAGTGTAATCTCTGGATACAAACCCACCTAGCACTAAATCATTCAAGTAATCATCAAACGTACCCGTTCTTGTAAACCCTACACTTTTTGCCAATTCATCTGCCATCGTTGGCCGTTTTACTAACTGCTCTACGATTTTTTTATAGGTATCACTACGATGAGAGAAAATATCAGCAAAAATATGCTCAAATTCATTGGCCAAAGGTGAATTTTTTAAGAAACATAATTGTCTTATATTTTCTTCTGCCGATAATTTAGGATCAATCAATTCTAAATAACGGGGCACTCCTCCTGTTACCGCCAGGATTTTAAATTTCTCAAATGCGGATATAGCTTTATGATGCTCGTGCCAAAATTGGTTACACTCATTAAGTTTAAGCTCATCTAATGTCATATACAGGGAGGGCCGCCCCATAAAACCGCTACTGCTAACTATGTTTTTTTCAATCCATGACGACACCGATCCGCATAACACTAACATCAATTTTGGGTTCTTTTTAAAACTTAAATCCCAAGCATTTTTAAGTTTTCCTAGAAAATCAGGATCTTTTGAACCCATCCATGAAATTTCATCAAAAAGAACAATCACTCTTCCTTGTTTTACTTTTTCAAATAACAGTAAAAATAACTTGCTCCAATCATCTGCTTGGACTTCTGGCAATCCTGTTTGCAGGTGTAACTGCTTAGCGAACTCATTTAGCTCGGACTGCTTAGTAGTTTCTTTGGTAGGAGGGATGCCTGAGAAAACATAAAACTTCTCATTTTTGGCAAATTCCTCAATTAACCGGCTTTTTCCGATACGTCGCCGGCCTTGGAGCACCACCAGACTGGCTGTGTTTTTTTCTAATAAGCTTCTTAATGCCTTTAATTCACTCGTACGGCCAATAAACTTTGTCATTTGGGAGCACCTTAAATTTAGACAACACATCTTCATTTACAGGTTTGTTGTCTTAACTTGTTTCCCCATTTTACGACAACAAATACTCATTTGCAAGTTTGTTGTCGGATTTAATTGGCCAATATTTTTATCCTCAACGCATGAATCTCATCCGGCATCATATCCTCAAACAACGCATAAATTTTCCGATGCGCTTCCACCCGGGATACGCCTTCAAAACATGCCGCAGAAATCACCACTGCAAAATGCCTACCCCCACCTTGATGCCCTGCATGCCCTCTATGTTGCTCACTTTCATCTATCACCTCTAAACAAACCGGTGAAAATGCCTGCTTCAAACGAGTCTCAATGAGCGTTTTTTTATCTGTCATTCTTATTTACCTCAGTTAAATGCTGCATCAGATAACAAGCCTGAAAGAAGCTAAATAACAACAACGCACCCGTGATACCATAAAATTTAAAGTTAACCCATACGTTATTACTAAAAGAATAAGCTATATACAAATTCACCGCCCCTAACCCACTAAAAAAAACCGCCCAGATGATATCTAAGCGCTTCCATATTTTTATCGGTACCTCTCCTTTATCCTGCAAAACATTTTGCATCAACCGCTGAATCAAAGATTTTTTAGTGAAAAGCTGATAACTAACAATCACCACACCAAAAATCCAAAAAATAATCGTCGGCTTCCATTTGACGAAAATAGGATTGTGAAAATAAAGCGTCATCCCACCAAATAGCAGAAACACGGCTAATGTGATTAATTGCTTATGATCCCACTTCCCCATCCATAAGCGATTAATAATCACTTGTAACGACGTGG
>SCTP01000348.1 GCA_004322325.1 Gammaproteobacteria bacterium
AAGCACCACAACGCTACCTAACAATGCTACGAAACTATTTGAAGTAGTTAAATTATTAAAAGCGGAAATAAAAAGATTAAAAATACAATCTGCTTTTATTAAAGACAAATTAAAAGCAGATGAAATAAGCTTTAATTCTTATAATGAGGATTTAGCTAAAATTTCAGCGCTGCATCATAAAAAGATATGTTTGTTTTTTGGGCCAAAAATTGGCCATGAAATAAACGCTTACCATGCGCTAGAAAGTTTTTTAAGGAAAATGCCTCGAGAAGTAGGGGAGCATATATTTAGTTATATTGATGATGAACAAGATTATCAAGATACCTATTTAAAAAATAGAAAATGTAAACCATAGTTCCTTGAAGGAGTACGTATAAATTAACCCTTAACTGAAATCAACTTATACAATTGAATCGTCTTCTCACCCACCGTGACTGAGTCAGCTTTTTCAATTTGAAAATCATCTTTAATAAATTGAAAGGTTGATTCGTCAATCAACACAGTATTTGGCATGTCATGCGTTAATCCTTCAATTTTTAGCGCATTTTCCACTACTTCGCCAATCACAGAATAACTTAAAAAATTCTCCGATATCGTATGCCCGACAATCGCCTCCCCTGTCGTAATGCTAATCCCAATTGACGTGTCAAAATTCACTTTTTCTTTCATCGCATCATTAAAATCCTTTATGGCAGCCACCATCTCTAAAGCACATAATGCTGCATTTCGCTTGTCATCCAAAGATGAAGTGGGTGCACCAAAAGTAGCAATTAATCCATCACCTAATATCTTATAAATATTGCCATGATTTTTTATCACAATATCGACCATCACAGAAAAATATTTATTCAAATAATCAACTAATATTTTGGGGTCAATTGTTTCGGATATGGTAGTAAAATGATGAATATCGACAAATAAAACAGAGATAACGCGATTTTCAGCCAGGAGTGAAGAGGTATCAGTAGAGTCATTCATGATTTGATCAATAATATCTTTCGGAACATATTTTTGAAAAAGATCAATGGTTTTTTCTTGTTTATCTATAATTTCTTTTAACTCATTAAGTAATACATAATTGCTTTGCTCTTGCCGATAGATTTTAATCCCAATGTCAATAATTTGTTTTAACTCATCTTCTTCCCAAGGTTTAGTAATATAACGTAATACCAAACCATTATTGATTGATTTAATAATCGCATTAATATCGCTAAATCCCGTCAGAATCATGCGTACTGACTTAGAATGCTTAGGAATCACTGCTTCTAAGAATTGAACACCCGTAATATCTGGCATGCGTTGATCGGTGATAATTAATTCAATGTCATGCTTTTCTAAAACTTTAATGGCCTCAGTCGCTGAAATAGCAGTAAAAATAGTATAATAACGACGAAATGCCGCAGCGAAAGCGTCTAAGTTCGATTGTTCATCATCAACATATAATATCACTGGCTTTTGTGGCTGCATAATTACTCCTGGTGGATGGGAAGAGTAATAATAAACTCAGAACCCTTGCCCACCTCACTTTTTACTTCAATATGTCCTTTAAGATCTGAAATAATACCAAATGAAATAGATAAGCCTAATCCTAATCCTTTGCCCACATCTTTGGTAGTGAAAAATGGTTCAAATATTTTAGCTTTACTCTCCTCACTCATGCCAGTACCTGTATCTTTGAAGCTAACAATGACATGATTACCTTTTTTCTCTGTTTTAATGGTAATATCACCTTTATCAGGTGTGGCATCAATGGCATTAGACAGCATATTCATAAAGACTTGATTCAATTTTCCAGGAATGCACTCAATTTCAGGAATGTCGCTGTAATTTTTAATAATATTAATCTTGCCGGCACATTTATCTTTTAACAAAATAAGTGTCGAATCAATTCCTTCAAGAATATTAAATTTCATCATGGTTTCTTCAGATGCGCCTGAAAATGTACGCAAACTGGTAATAATTGAAGCTGTTCGGTGTGTACCTTCTGCCATTCCTTTTAATAGTTTATGCGTCTCTTCAATAGTGTAATCCAAATCAAGCGATTTTTTTAAGGCTTCAATTTCTTGTAATTGGTTAAGAAGATTTTCACTGGATTTTATCTCGGCATATTTGTTCATCACATTCGTCATATCGGCTATATTTCGTTTAAGAGAAGTAACGGTTGATTTGACAAAATTAATGGGATTATTTATTTCATGCGCAATCCCTGCGGTGAGCACCCCAATGGAAGCAAAACGATCGTTTTTTTGCAGATTTTCACTTAATTTAACGTTTTCCGAGATATCATCAATGCGAATCGCTAAGCCTTGTTCTTTGCCTAATAAATGCAATGGGTAAGTAACGACGCTGAAATAGAGAGTGGTATCGCTGGTGGTATGAATCACTCTATCAATTGTAACAGCCGTGTTTAATTTATTTTGATAATTCTTTAAATAGGGAAAAAAGTCAAATATGGATTTTCCTTTAACTTCCTGAATCGATTTGCCAATGGATTTTTCTGCTAATGAGTTTAAGTGAGTAATCAAGAAATCTTTATTAATAATTAATAGAATGGAAGGCATCGTGTTGATAATATCGCTTAATAAAGATTCAGCTTCTTGCAATCTTCTAGAAAACAAATTAGCTTTATCTAATTCATTGGAAACTTGATTTAATAACAATTTCTGCTGACGACCATATTCTTCAATAATAGATAATGTTTTATTCGTTTCTTTTTCTACTGATGTCAATTCATCAGAGCCTTCTTCATTGACGCGTAATGAAAATTTCTTTTTTGATTCAATATTAATAATATTTTTGCTTAATTTTTCCAGTCGGTTAATCACTAAAATTCGTAATAGATAAGAGAGAATAATAATAAACAGAATGCCAAAGCCGAAAAATAGCAGGTTAAAATTATAAATAGTATGAGTACCTGCTTCATATACTGTTCGAGGGATGACGGCTTGCAAGATGGCGATAGGTTTATCATTAATGTCTTTTAATAAAAGATAACCCAATATTTCATTTTTCTTTTGTCCAATAACAGCGATAGGCTTATTTTGATCTATTAATTGATTAAAGATAGTATTTAATACTGGTTGATGACGAATGTCATTTAAGCGGTAGAGTGTTAAATGCAAGTGAGTCACTTCTTCTACCCTTGATAAGGAAGCAGGAGAAAAATAGCGGGCAAAAATTAATGCGCCGCGAGAAGGGCCTGAATAATCCGTTTTTAAAATAGGATGAGAAGAAACTAAATAAATACCGGCCGGGATAGAAATAAGTCCTTTTATTTTCATTTTTAAATCAGGTTGATGGACCAATTTTCCATTAGGTGCTAAATAATCATATAATCCGCTGGGTAAGGGTACTTCCATGGTTCTATCAGCGGAGACGGCTCTAGCAAATACGGTTTTTCCTGTTGCATCGAAATACAGCATCATATCGACGTTGGAAGCAGAAAAAACGGTGATTTGAAGATTAGCGTTAATATAATCTTGAATGCTTTTTGGATTTTTATCGACAATAAAATTGTAAGTCTCATCCCAAACCGCTGTATCAGTATCAAATGTTTCTACTTCATCTACCATACGCTCAATTGTTTTGTCGACTTGATCCATTTTACGAATGACTTGCTTATTTTCAAGTTGCAGATAACTGTTTAGCAAAATACGTTGTGCGCCAAAGTAAATGGCGGCTACCATTAAACCCCAGACGATGACAATGATCAGTGTGACTTTCGTTTGTAGTCTCATGGCAGCTTACCTCTTGGTAAGGTAATAATAAATTCCGTCCCCTTACCGGCCTCGCTCTTAAATTGGATATCACCATGCAATTCTTTAATAACACTGAAAGAGATGGATAACCCTAATCCTGAGCCACTCTCGGCCTTTTTGGTAGAAAAGAAAGGTTGAAATATTTTACTTTGATGCTCTTTGCTAATCCCAGTACCATTGTCTTTGATGCTAATGGAAACGTCACGCTCATCTTCAGTTGTTTTTATTTTAATGGCGCCTTGATGCGGAATCGCGTCAATTGCATTTGAAATAATATTCATAAAAACTTGGTTTAACTTGCCGGGGATGCAATTAATTTCAGACGAATGAGTATATTCTTTAGTAATATCAATTCGATTAATACATTTATATTTTAATAAATTAACGGCAGAATCAATACCTTCTTTGATGTCATAATTTTTCTCGAGATTTTCATCTAATCGGACAAATGTTTTTAGATTACGCACAATCTCATCGGTCTGATTAGCGGCTGATTTTATTTCATCTAATAGGCGATTCGTTTTTTCAATATCATAATCAATATTATTTACTTTTCCATGTAATTTTTTTATCTCATCCCATTGATCATTAGAAGTAATAGCGGCATATTTATTCAGCGTATTGATTAATTCAGATATGTTGCTGGAAATGGTAGGTAAGATAGATTCAATAAAGCTAATAGGATTGACAATTTCATTGGCTATACCAGCTGTCAAGATACCAATGGAAGATAATTTGTCTGTTTGTCTTAATTCATCTTCCAGTTTTACTTTTTCAGAAATATTATCGATTCTTAATGCTAATCCTCGGCCTTTTTCTGGGTGGCTAAGGGGATAAATCACCACGCTAAAATAGAGGATTTTATCCTGAATAGGACAAGCTATTTTGTCAATGCTATTGATGGTTTTATTCTGAAATGATGTTTTTAACAGTTCTTCGTAGTTTTTAATGTAAGGGAAGAATTCGAATAGCGATTTTCCTGTCACCTCAGTCACTGGTTTTTCTATGTATTTTTCTGCTAAGGAGTTCAAGTGAGAAATAGTTAAATCAGCATTGATAATGACTAACATAGAAGGCATAAAATTAATCGTATCACTTAAGAGCGATTCTGTTTCCTGTAGTTTTTTTGAAAATTTATTAACGTTATCTAATTCATCCGATACTTTCTTTAATAATATTTTTTGTTCTTCACTATATTTTTCAATTGCGGATAACATTTTATTGGTTTCTTTTTCCACTGACGTGAGCTCATCGGATCCTTCTTCATTTACTCTTAAAGAAAATTGTTTTTTGGAGCCAATATCGATAATATTTTTATTTAATTTTTCTAAGCGAGAAATCAGTAGAGATCGTAATAAGTAAGATAATACGAAGACAAAGACCACACCGAATCCAAAAAAGACATAGTTAAAATAATACATGGTATTAATACCAGACTGATAGATATCGCGCGGCATCGCTGCTTGGATGATAGCGATGGGCTGATCATTAATATCTCTTAATAAAAGGTATCCATATAAAATTTTCTTATTTTTCCCTACTTTCACAAGAGGTCCATTTTTTAATTCATTAATATTGGAAGTAGCGTTGATGCGATACATGGTTAAATCAAGATGGGTGGTATCTGCTATTTTTTTCAAAGTTTCATTTGTGAATCGTTTAGCAAGAATTTGTGCACCTCGTGATGGTCCGGTGCTATCGCTTTTCACAATCGAATGGGAAGCAACTAATAAAATACCAGAGGGAATAGAGACGAAGCCTTGAAAGCTGCTATTGACATGGGGTTGATACACTAATTTTCCTTTAGGTTGTAAATAATCGGATAATCCTTCTGGAAGAGGAATTATTTTTTCTCGAGTGGGATCCACGGCGAGCCCATAAAAATATTGACCGGTTGGGGTGAAATAAAGCATCACATCGATATCAGCTTGACCTAAGGTGCTGACAGTGGCAGTGCCATTAATATATTCCTGGTTTTTATCTGCCATGAATTGATAAGCATCATCAAAGATAGACCAGAAGGCATCCATTTTGCTCAGCTCACTTAACATGCGATCAATGGTTTCCTTGACTTCGATAATATTATTCATTCCATTTTGATGTTCTAATTGTAAATAGCTCTGGGTTAATAATCTTTTGCCTTCGAAATAAGTCGTAGCTAATAGCAAGCCCCAGACGAGAAGAATAATTAACGAAACCTTGCTTCTTAGCTTCATATTATTTATTCCTTAAAACAGCTGTTTAAATTCTTTTTTTAAGCACCTTATATAAATTAATTGAATTTTCTTTCCCACGTACTTTTGTTTCACCAATGGATTCTGTCACGACACATTCTTGCACTAACGGATAAATAGAATCGGTAATTAAGACGGTATTACGTATTCCTTTGGTGAGGTCGACGATGCGAGAGGCTGTGTTAACGGTATCGCCAATCGCGGTATAAGTAATATATTGTTTAGAGCCGATATTACCGATGACGGTTTCGCCTGAATGAATGCCTACGCCTAACTTGATTTCGAAGCCTATTTTTTCGCGATTCTCTGCATTGAACGTTTCTAATTGTTCCATCATGGATAAGGCACAAAAGACGGAATTTTTTTGATTCTCAATCGAAGAGATGGGTGCGCCAAAAATAGCGAGAATACTGCCGCCGACGAATTTATCGACTATTCCTTTATGTTCTTCAATACATTTTGCCATGAGTGAAAAATAACTATTGATATAATCGTGAACTTGTTGCGGGTTGGATTTGTCATAGAGTTGACTGATATTATGAATAGTCGCAAACAAAATAGAAATAATGCGCAGTTCCCCATCAAATAATGTTTCCACATTGTGATGAGCGACCAGTGATTGATCGACGATATTTTTTGGCACGTACTTACTA
>SCTP01000349.1 GCA_004322325.1 Gammaproteobacteria bacterium
GTGTTAATGCAACTGATAAAGAATTACGTCGAGCACAAACAAAGAGGGTACAAGTAATTCTTGATCAAGGAGAAATTACAGAGATAAACAATCAAGATTTAAAAATAATTAATGATGAACTTGCTCAAAAAAATTATCTTTTAACTAAAAGTTCTGAAGGAAAATGGATCTTAAGAGACCGTGATAATGCACATGAAGCAACATATGCACCTAGATTTAAATACTACTTACAAAATGCGAATGATAAAGTTAAATGTATTGAAGCTTTATCTGGCTTTATTAATGAGCTTTGTCAATTAAGTGTTTTTGCTGAATTAATAGATAAAACAGGCATTACGTTACTTGATATAGGAGCCGGAGATGGAAGCGTAGCGCTACCTATAGTAAAAATATTAAATAGAACTGGAAAAGCAAGCTATATTGGTGTTGAACGTGAGACTAAGTTTGCCCCTGTTATCGAAGAAAAATTTAAATCTAACCAAATTTCTTATAGGGTTTATCTTAAGGATTTCAGAGCTATTCTCGATGAATTAACCAAAGAAATGCCATCTGTTGCTCTTGCATCACATCTATATACGACAACTAAGATGATGGAATTTCTTCCAATGGCATTTAATACGTTAAATGAGAATGGCATTATTATATTAGTGCATGATACTAATATGTCAGATGCTATAAAATTTAGAGCCAGATTTGGGAGTCTTTTGCGATTAGGGAATCGTGATTGCACAGAAGAGATAAATAATGCTTTTCTTCAATCCGAACTTAATTCTATTACTACAACATATGAAAGTTGTCTAAAATTTCCTGCATTATCAGAAGATGACTGGCAAAAATTGTATCATATAAAACAGGCAGATTATGATAATGATTATTCATTATTCTCAAACGAGTTTCAAAAAACTAAAAATTTAATTGATTTTGTTCTATCAGATAAATTAGAAGCGTTCAGCGATTTGGAGAGGAAGGAAGTTCTAGATCAATTCCGAGCTTATCTTATTGAAAATAATTATCAGCTTAAAAGTACATGCAAAATTCAAGTAGCATTATCGCCGAAGCACACTTTGGAATGTGAGAAGCAATTTTTACAATTGAAAGAAAAAATTGAATGCTCGAATACTAAGAAAAACGTTCCGCTTAGTTTAGCTTACTCAGGAACGTTATTTAATGAACCATTATCATTAATTCCATCACAACAAGAAAAACTATCTGTTGGATTAAATCTGAAAAAAATAATTTAATGAATTGAAAAAGTTGAACACAAATACTAAAATAATCATTTTAGATAATGAATTGAAGGTAAATAATAGTATTTTTTTAAAAGAGGGGTATAGGCAATGTTAAGACATGAGTTAAAAGATGATGAATATGAAATTGTTTCAAAAGATGTATTAGTCAAGGAAATGGTTATAAAAAGAGATATTAAATCAGGCGAACAGCTTGATTTATCTGGTTATCGATACTCGATTGTAATAGAAGGGAATATTGGTGAGGGAGCCACTGTCATTGCACCATATAATCTTACAGTAAAAGGTGATATTGAAAAGAAAAGTGTTGTATCTGCTAATCAAGGTTCTGTTATTGCGAAAAACATAGGTGATGAATCTAACATTAAAGCTGGAACTAGAATTGAAGTATGTACTGTTGGGCATAAAGTTGTACTTGAGGCGCGTGATACTATTAAAACCTTGGATGTTGGTTCACATGGCACATTAATCTCTACTCAAGGTCGAGTGACAACTGATAATGTCGGTACTTATACTAATATTAATGCATTTCACCGAGTTATTAGTAAAGATGTTGGCTCACATGCTAAAATTAGTTCAGAAAAATCTACTGTAGAGGTAGGAAACATTTACTCAGATGCAGAAATAACGGCATTTTCTAACATCAGTTTTACTAGTATAGAAGGTGATGCAAAACTAACGTCAAAAAATGGTGAACTTATGGAGCAAACAGATCCATCTATAAAGGTGTTTCGACCTTATATCGGGCCTAATTCTGTCAATGTTCCTTCCTTGCAACATCAGCAAAACTCAGGACACATTTCTGTTAATCTAGAAAATGCAAATTTAAGAACTTTATCAATTGAGATACCTATTAGTCTTTTTGAATCAAAAGCTACATTTTTTGCGGTGGAAAATAAACCTGGTGAGAATGCTTTCCAAATTGAAAGCAGTAAAGATAAA
>SCTP01000350.1 GCA_004322325.1 Gammaproteobacteria bacterium
CAGTAGAAGCAGTAGCATGCTCGATAAAACTGCCTGATCCTGGGCTTAATAAGCTTAATCCTACATAAATAAACAGTGACATTAGGTATAAAATATAAAAAGAAGCGGCTGTTACAGGCATAACAGCAATGGCAAAGTAAAATTGAATTAAGCCAAAGATATAATCGCTTTTTATTCCACTTGTCGCAAAAGAAAAATATGAACAAAGCAAAGTGATATAAAGGCCAGACGCCCATAATGGTATTTCATAGAAGCGATTAAGCTTATTTTTTGTTATTTGCCAAATGATTAACATGAATGGTAAATAACACAGTCTGATAGCTAACCAGTAAGGATTAAATCCAACTCTTGCCATATCTTTAAAATAGGAAAGTGAAATAATAATGGTTGCTAAATAAATTAAATAAGGAGGGAATGTTTTTTTGAAATCATTTTTAAGAGAAAAATCGATGGTTGTTTCATTAAAGAAGTTTTTTGTCATATCAGTTTTCAACTTTTAATATTGTTAATTAAGAAAATTTTTTATTTCTTGCTGCATTTCCTTGTTATTATTAGAGTAAGGAAAATGTCCATAATTGAAAATTTTAAGAGTAGTATTAGTAAAAGTTAATTCAATATTTCTAAGACACTCAACTGGGATATAGGGATCGTCTTTTGATGCTAAAACTAGTATTGCTTCGCCTATCTGTATTTTATCACGATTTTTCTTTTTGAATAAATTCCTTAGCATCGAAGACAAACTGAAGATTGCTATTTGTCTATAAAGATGTTTAATATCCGCAAAAATATCTTTAAATCTAACATCGACTTCACCGCCATTTAACAAAACCTCTTTTTCAAAAGCTTGATATGACATTAGCT
Organism: Gammaproteobacteria bacterium; assembly: GCA_004322325.1. Classification (GTDB taxonomy): domain Bacteria; phylum Pseudomonadota; class Gammaproteobacteria; order DSM-16500; family DSM-16500; genus Aquicella. Next base: position 862 of record SCTP01000350.1, read on the forward strand.
GAATTCGAAGAGGATGCGTGTTTTTAAATACATTAAACCCACGAAAGGCTCCGTTAAAAGCAACTATTCGAGGAAGAAAATCTTTTTGTGTTTTTTTAACTCTGATTAATGATAGCAGGCCCAAAGTGACACCGATATCATGCATAATGATTAAACCTGGCTTATAAGTTATAAGGATATCTGCAATATGAGTTACCAAATCAAAAAAGTTCCTTTTTCCATACGCTTTAGAAATTACGTCATAAAATGAGATAATTTCTTGTTCTGTACCGTCTTCTGCCGGAAGAAAATCTGCCCAGGCCGCTTGAGGGCATGGAAATCCAGATATAATTAATCTTTTCATAGGCCGCTAATCCAAGAACTTATTTCGCAATTCTACTTCAGCAAGGTTGCAGAAACCAGTCACATCAATATCTAAATGTTTAAGCGCGTAATAGTTATTGCCTTTCTTACGTGCTTCAAACATATTTCTTCCTAAAGGAATCATTTTCTCAATGAAAGGTTTGATATTTTTACTCCAAGTGGTGGCATCCATTTTTTCTTGTTTTGTTTTAATAAGGGCATTAATATATGCAATATGTCTTGCTTCATCAAAGATTATATTTTTCAAAAACTTTTCGGCAATTACATCATCTTGTAAGCTAGAGTGTAACGATTTATAACAATATCGGCCAAAAACCTCAGCAATTTGAGTGCATAATAGCCACTTTACTATTGAATCACAACGATGAGTGTATCCATAAAATAGCAGTACATCTTTGCTATGAAATAATTTACTATGATGTTGCTTGTTGCTAGGGTAAAGGTAGTCTAATAATTTTGAAAATCCTTCTGTATGTTTTGCTTCATCAAGAAGGTGAGCGCATAGCCAACTTTTTGTTGAAATATCATCAGCGTCAGCTATACGGGAACCAAAACCATGAAAAGCGGTGTTTTCACCAAATGCTAATGAAACTAAAATAGATGCCCATTTGAGTCTCTCGCTTTCACTTTTATAAGAGGACACAAAATCTTTTTCTTCATTAAAGATATCGGATACTGTCCATGTGTTTCTTATGGCTGCGTTTATAATTTTTTTCTCAATAATGGTTCGAGTATCAGAATATATAAAATTCATTTTATTTCATTCCTATTTAGCTAATTGGTTCAATTGATGTTCCAAAAAAATTCTCTGAGATTTTATCTGGCATCTTTGTGGCTCTACCAGACTCGTCTACAAAAATTATTTTTATTTCAGCTGTTAAGGAGAGCTCATTTTTTTGATTTTCTACAATATATTGGAGCAGAAGTCCTTTTTTGAAAGGACTATGTGGAGAAACTTTGATTTTTAATGTGTCTCCAAAAAATGCTGGTTTAAGAAACTTAACATTTGCTTCTGCTACAACCCCACCAATTTTGTTTTTCATCATTTCGCTAAAAGGAAAACCAACCTTATCAAGAAGGTCGATGCGAGATCGTTCAAGAAAGGTAAGCCAATTAGAATTGCCAACTATCCCCATATAATCTAAATCATCCAAGCGTACCGGATAGCTAAATTCATAAACATTCATCATGATGCTCCTATTCCATCAGTTTTGTGGATAATACTTACGTTTTAAAAAATTAATTTTGTCAAGCCTCAATCAATACGATAGTATTAAATCTTTGCGCCTTCTTTCAGATATTCTAAACAAGGTGAAATTTTGTGAAGGAATGATAGTGCCTCTAAGTGAAAAAAACAAGCATGTGTTATAAAATTAATCGCTCTTTCAAATATAGCAAATTTGTATTCAACTATCTAACTTTATAAGCAGGCACCTCATCATGCGCCACTTCATGCTCCTGGGGCACTATAGTTGACCTGTAAAAGATTGACATTCGCCTAGCCGATTTTTTTCCCTTTAAATCATCAATAGTCCGATTTGCCACTTTCTTTCAAACTAAGCTCAAGCTATACGGTACGCCGGTGCAGGTGGAATTCAAATCAAGTGAGAATCCGTTTGCAGGGAAATATTGACATTAACCTACTAGAATTCTATTCTGATTTGGCTAAAAAGTAACAACACTTTAATCTTTACGGAGGAAGTTCAATGAAAAAATCATTAGTAAGTCTTACGTTAATTTCTTTGGTAAGTGCTAATAGCTTTGCATTAGAGCTTTACAAAGCAAAAGTAATTTCTCACAAAGAATGGACAACGGGAGATATAAAAGCTTCTTTTAACCCTGGTAAAAGCAATATGTCTAAGCTGAAGAATAAGACATCTTCTACCAATACGGATTCTACTTATGCTGATGTAGAAGCAGCAACCACTTTCACAATGGGTCAGGTGGGTGCCATGGTTAATTTGGCGGGTAGGCATCAAATGTATGTTTCAAATAATACCCAATCGACCCAAAAATATTTCTATCAATTTACTCTTTGTGCCAACGTGTCAGATAATCTGCAGCAATGCGCTAACTACTACGATGTACTTGAAATTGAGGCTGGTGGTTATGCTTATGCTTCCATTGAACCTGAATTGCAGCTCATTTTCTCTAAAGCAGGTAATTATCCTGTATACGCATCAACCTATCTCGCCAGCGAAGATAGTTCTCTTCAAGACGGCGCTAACTCAACAAGCGTTATTCAAATTTCTTAATCGCTATACTCCCTCTTTACCGGGGGAGTTTTTAATGTAACAAGCCTAAGCACACCGCATTTTTCCTGCTGAATCAAGTACATTGCCAATGTTAAGATCATATACTATAATAAAGTATACAACGTATACATCGTTTACTTAGCAGGTAAAAACATGCCACACTCTCACTCTTCTTCCTCACCAGCTGTTACTCTAAGCGTCAGAATCCCTTCCAAAGCCCGTGATCAACTCGAGGATTTAGCTAGTGCGACAGGCCGTACCAAATCATTTTTAGCTGCCGAAGCAATTGAGCATTATTTGGAAACACAAGCTTGGCAGGTGAAAGCTATTGAAAAGTCCGTCAAAAAAGCTAATTCGAAAAAAGCAAAGTTTATTGAGCATCGACAAGTTTCTGATTGGCTAAATAGTTGGGGCAGTGATAAGGAACAGGAACCGCCTAAGTGATTATTAAGTGGTTAGACGATGCGATCGATGACCTTCAAGCATTACGTCAATATATTGCTCAAGATAAGCCATCTGCTGCAAATCGTGTAGCGAAACGAATACTCAGCGCTGTTAATCTGCTGCCCCAGCAGCCTGGCATAGGAAGGCCGGGTAGGATACCTGGCACCAGAGAACTCATTGTCGCAAACACGCCTTACATTATTCCTTATCGAATCAGGAACCAGTCAATTGAAATATTGAGAGTACTGCATGCAGCAATACAATGGCCGGAAGAAATAAACATAAGAGAATAAAGCTGGATTGCCACGCCCTGCAAAAAACGCAGGGCTCGCAATGACAGGACTAGTTATGTTTAAGTCTCTTAGACTCTCTTTCTTCTACTTGATCAACTTCATCGATGGTATGTTTAGCACTGAAAAAAGTTTGCGTGTTAGTCGTCGATGCTAATTGCTTTCTTAACGCTGCATTTTCTTCCTCTAACGCTCCATTTTTTGCCTCTAATGCCTTTACCCGTTCGTTAAGCTTCTTCATTTCTGCTGCTACTTTTATTAAAGTAGGGGTATTACGCCCAACCTTCTTAATCGTAGGATTAAAACCATCTTCTCCGCAACGATCTGCGTAAATGCTATCAACAAACTTTTGCGTTTCATCGTTCCCATCCGCTGCATTTAACATGCAGTCAAAATATTGCGAGTCATATTCTTCCACTTCATCAGCTGTTAACGATATTTGCTGGCTCTTAGCTGCAAAAAGCGGCTGTAGAATAAGCTCAGCAAGGCGAAGATTTGCTTGCTGATAGTCAGGACTTTCTGGTGCTATTTCTTGATAACACGCGATGGCTTTTTCTGTGTCTTGCATTTTTTCTTCATAATACTGCCCTATTGTCCATAGAGCATGCACATCATTAGTTTGCTTTGCTTGTGAGCATATTGTATTAAAGTCCGCATTGGCATTAGCTACAGCTGTTAAAAGTTCTTGTATGTCTTTAATAGGAGGAAGCTCTATGCTTAACGGTGGCTTAGCCAAGTCTTCTTTCAGTTGAGCATCAAAAGTATCTAACTGATGCATACCTAGTAAGAAATCTTTTAAAATCTCTTTATCATGAGTTTGTAAACCGGCAATTTCCTGAGAGTGATATTTTATACTAAAATCCATCAAAGTTTGTATTTCTTTCGAACAAGCACCGTGCAAATCTTCTCTAAATTTTTTATCCGTAAAATGAACTTGTATATAAATTTCTTCACTATCCCGATAACCACAGATATCAAACTCTGCTATCTTTTTATTTTCGTCGGTATTGAGATGAGTAACCCTTCTCTCCAAAGGAATATCTGGACCATAGAAATGAATTGTTTCAAAATTACCTTGTTTTACCCATTTTGGCATACTACACCCCATATTTTGTATGTTATAGGTTGTGATTGTATAGTATATGCCGAAAAAGGTCAAATTTTGTACATGGCCAGAGATAACATATTAATGCGCTTTTCCCCGAACATAATAACCAGCTAAAGCCATGGTTAAGCCAAGAACACCATTTAATGCTATGCCTGTATAAGTCGAATCTGGCTTCAACACTATAAAAATAATGCAAATGCTAAAAACCATAGCAAGCGCTATCAGGGTTGCGATAAACAACCACTTCTCTCTAAATCGACGAAGCTTCG
>SCTP01000050.1 GCA_004322325.1 Gammaproteobacteria bacterium
ACTATCTGCTTTTATCTGGCAGTTGATTCATCAAGTTCCTTCGGTTGCTTTGCAGAATTTTTCTTATCAGTCCACGGAAACAGATCAATTTATTTTTACGATGAATATCGTGTTGCTTAAATCCCCTGTGGATGTTCAGTCAGTGAAATTCGTACAGATGAATAATCCTTTTTGCCGCTATGAAACGGCGAAAAATGATGTGGTGAGAGCGCAGTCTGTTGTGCTCGAACAAATTAAAATGGTGGGATATTTGCAGCAAGGCGAGCGAAATCAAGCCTTATTATTGTTGCCAACAGGCGCGGTGATTGCCGTTGATCCTGGTGCAATAGTAGGAAAAGAAAAAGGCACGGTGACGGATATTCAATCAGAAAAAGTGATCATTACTTTACCCCATCAAAAACAATTTATTCTTGAAATGTAAATGTAAAGGAACATCTATGTGGCGTTATGTATTATTTTTGATATTTTCATTTTGTTTTTTCACTCAAGCCAGCTATTCACAAACCAATTTGTCGCTTGATCTACAAAATGCTAATCTTTCTGATACTATTCGTCTTCTCGCTAAATTTCTGAATATCAATATCATTCTCAGCCCCAGCATCACCGGTACCGTCACCTTACATTTGCATGATGCAAGCCCTGAACAAGCTTTCGATTTGCTACTGACTTCACATAATTTGGCAAAATGGCCGATGGGGAAGGTATTGTTTATTGCCTCGCGAGATGAATTAATCAAGCGGAAGCAAGAAGAAATGAAATGGCAAGAAGTATGGGATGCTTCCGCGCCGCTTGTCATCCATACTTGGCAAATTAAATATGCTAAAGCAGATGACATTGCACGCTTAATCCAAGATGGTCAAACTTCTTTAGTATCGAAACGCGGTCATGTACGTGTGGATACGCGTACGAATACGCTTTGTATTCAAGATATTCCTGAGCGAATTGAGACAATCCGTCAATTGATTAAATTACTCGATGTCCCTATTCAACAAATTGCCATCGATGCCCGTCTTGCCAGTGTGGATAGTGATAAGGAGCGTGACTTAGGCATTCAATTTGCGATGGATACGGCAGCAGGTGGCTATAGTTTGGCCGTCGCAAGATTGGCAGATGGGTCTTTATTAGATGTCAAATTAGCGGCATTAGAAAACGCAGGCTATGCGAAACTGATTTCCAGTCCCAGCTTATTCACGGCTAATCAGCAACCTGCCTCCATCGAATCAGGAGAAGAAGTACCTTATCAAGAAGTCAGTGAGAGTGGCGGCACAGCCGTGACGTTCAAAAAAGCCGTCTTAAGTTTAAAAGTTACTCCGCAAGTATTGCCCAATCATCAAGTCTTATTGCAATTGCAAATTAATCAAGATCAACCCAGCGATCGAGTCGTGCAAGGTGTTCCCGCCATTGAGACACGCCAAATTACGACCAGTGTCTTAGTAAAGAGTGGCCAGACCATCGTCTTAGGTGGGATTTATGAAACGAGTCAAGAAAAAAGTGAAGAACGAATACCTTTCATCAGTGAGATACCCGGTGTAGGATGGTTATTTAGGCAGCAAGACAATCGGGATACTAAACGAGAATTGCTTATTTTTGTGACACCAACGATTCGTGCATAGGTGATATGAAGCAAAATAATATTTTTTTAGTGGGACCGATGGGAGCTGGTAAAACCAGTGTAGGCCGATTTTTGGCCGCACAATTACAAAAAACATTTTACGATTCCGATGAAGAAATCGAAAAAAAACTTGGCGTGAGTTTAACCTGGGTATTTGATTTAGAGGGGATGGCAGGATTTAGACAGCGTGAATTAAAAATGATTGATGAATTGAGTGCTTTGAACAACATTGTTTTATCCACGGGTGGCGGTTGCGTTGAAACGCCCGAAGTGCGGGAAATCTTACGCGAGCGTGGTATCGTCATTTACATGGAAGTATCGTTAGAAACACAATTGTCTCGCTTAAAACGGGATAAGAGGCGCCCGTTGCTGCAAGGAGAAAACCCGCAAGATGTCCTGATCCGTTTATGGGAAGAGCGCGAACCTTTTTATGAAAATATTGCTGATCTCACGGTGATGACAGACCATCGTTCTATTCGAGATGTCTGTGATGATATTTTCAGTTGGTTAAAAAACCCTTAAGATTTTTTTAAGCTTCATCCGGTAAGTTATCTCCCACTTTATAAAAATCAAAAGGATAGGCCATGACATTTTTAACAAGAATGGCAGGTAAGCTATTTGCCTATGGATTATTATCGTTGTGCAGCAGCTCAGTCTTTGCTTTTGGGCAAGATCTGTGTTTTGGTCAGCCATCTATTTCCAATTGCATTAATATTCCCACGGAATGTCGAACCGATAAGCTTGAATTTAAAGAATTGCAATATTGCAAGCAAATCGCTTTAACGGATGCGATGAACGCCATGTTTGTTTCCACCACCGTTACGGGTGGTCGCAGTATGGTGCACCTGGATTCGACTTATTACCTCGCTCAAATAATAGGATTTAAGCCTGTAGAAGCTTATCAAATTGCTATCTATGATGAAGCAGCTGATACGGGCCAATATAATGCTTTTAACCAAGATGGGACGCAAATTTTAAGTAATGAAGAAATACAAAACTGTGCGGTAAATAGAAATAAAGACAAAAAATGTTTACTCATTACACCGATGCTAAGTGGTGTGACGAGATTTAATAATACCAGTGGCGGCATGCTCCTTCATTTACCCGCACGTTATGCGGATCAGCCCATCCCGCCCGCTACTTATCCCACGGATTATCTGCTTACGCCTGAATTAGATAAGTATCTTGCTAATCTAAAAGATTGGGCATTTGGAACTTATCCGTATGCGTGCGTGGGGGGTATTACTGATGAAGCGCATCAATGTGTAGAAAGTACGCCGAGTCATCCTGCTATTATTCATGGCAATATTCCTTTTCTTGCCACAGATGTTGCTCAGCCAGTAAAGTTGAATGCTATTTTAGGCGAACAAATTATCAATGAAGGCAGCAAAGGTGGGCTAACACCCACGGTGTATGCTAGTCAAATTGATGCCTATGTGTATCCTCATCGTGGTGAACTTGCGAAGCTAGGATTGTTTTTACATGCTTTACAAGATCGCTATTCACACCATCACTGTAGCGATGCTTCTTACATTGCTCCTAGTGAACACGGATACGAAGCTCATTTTGATAATACAGCGTGTGCCCAAGGGATTCACATGCTTGCGCATGGGTGGGAAGCGGGAACACGGCAGTCGGATATTAATTTAATTCAAGCGGATGATCACACCGTCGGGCCAGCTTTGTCTGTGACGTATGATCAGTTATTAGCCTATGCAGAATCGTATGGTGTGCGCGTGAACCAACATCTCGATAAGGAAAAAATTCTAAGCGAGTTACTGCTGCGCTTAAGCATTGAAGATCCTGTTGAGCGGTTGAATGCCATGGTGGGCTTGTTTAAAGAAAAAGGGCTTGTACCCCTACCTGGGCATGGCGGAGTACCCGCTCAGTATTTTTCTTGATTATGCACAGCTGTTATTATATAAAACTTCCCAACATGCGGGTGTAGTTCAATGGTAGAACGGGAGCTTCCCAAGCTCTTAACGTGGGTTCGATTCCCATCACCCGCTTTTTACTGATAGGAGATAAAGATGATAAGGAAGTTAAGTTGCTCATTTCTCAGTCTACTCATCATGAATTTTCCCGCTCACGCTGCGATGGACGATACCGCGATTAAGGTGAAGTGGGGTTACATTGGCAATACTGGGCCAACGCATTGGGGTGGATTAAATCCTGATTTTGCGGTTTGTACACGCGGTAAAGCGCAGTCTCCTATCAATATCAACAAATCGGCGGTGAAGGCGAAGAATGAGTTGCAGATCAGTTACCAGGCAGCGCCTTTAAAAATTGTGGAAGATGGGGTGACTAACTTAACCATCGGCAATGACCAGGTGGTGGTGAATACAGGGCATGGTACTCAATTGAATTTCTCTAAGCAGAATGCAGAAACGATCACGTTGGCGGGTAATAATTACCGTTTGGTGCAATTTCACTTTCATTCTCCTAGCGAGCACACATTGCATGGTCAATCTTTTCCGCTCGAAATTCATTTTGTTCATCAAAATGATAGGGGTGAGGTGGCAGTGATTGGTGTGTTTGTGAAGGGAGGCGAAGCTAATCCGGCCATCCAAAAAATCATTGACCATTTGCCGATGGATAAAGGCATGGAGCATGTGATTCAAGGCGAAAGTGTGAATCCTAACGATTTACTACCCGCAAAGCACGGCTATTACCGCTATGAGGGTTCGCTGACCACGCCGCCTTGCGTAGAAGGGCTGCAGTGGGTGGTGATGGCAGAGCCTATCACAGCTTCTTATGTGCAAATCACTCAATTGCGAAATGCCGCGGGAGGGGTGAATGCGAGGCCGGTGCAGCTGTTGAATAAGCGGAAGGTTTTTTATACACATAACACCTAGTTGATTAAAAAAAGAACACATGCTATCCTTGCCATCCTAGAAAATTATTCTAAAACGAGGATGGCCAAATGCCTGCGTTTCTTAACGCCCATCAATTGCTTATTAAGAAAATGAAAGACCTTGGTCTTCGTGTCGATGAACTGGGGATGTGTTATGTCTATGCGCCTCTAGCGATGGAAGCGATGCAGGCTCATGTCGTGAAGACATTTAACCAGCATCTTTCTTTAATTTTGACAGCCTCTGCGGCTGATCTTGAATGTTCAGGCGTGTCTGATCTTTTAGAAGATATGGAATCGTTTGATGAGATAAGAGAAAAAATCCAACGCAGTTTAGTTCCAATTGATATCGTTGAAGGAAGTTACCCGCAAGCGGAGTTAGCCACTTATTTGCGAATTATTCGAGAAACGGCTCTCAAGATGCGATACCCTAAGACGATCACTTTTCTGTTGGGAAGTGTTGATCACGTTGTTGCGCTTGGTTATAACCCTCAAAAAAATTGCTGGTTATTAGGTGATATCACTTCATCGTTGTTAATAAAAGAATGGACAGAGGCTGCATTGTTAGCGAATATCATGCCTATCTTTTTTTGCGAACATCATGTGAGCCTTTCAACCGAAATGTGGGCAGCGCATGAAGATGAAAAGATAGCGGAAGAATTTTTTGCGGCTTGTCGTTTGCATCCATTATGGAAAATTGCCCATGCCATCACCCCGGAGAGAGCACAAGAAATCGATGCCAGCGGTGGATCCTGGCTTTATTTGGCCGTTGAAAATGGCCATTTAGAAGATGTAGAAACTCTACTCGAAAATGGCGCTAATCCTAATCAAATTTGCCTCAGAAACGGGGATGAGGGTGTAAGACCCTTATTGATTGCGGTGGAAAGGGGGTATCATCGTATCGCAACCATTTTATTAGAAGCAGGAGCTGATCCAAATCACGCTTGCCAGTGGATGGGAGCAACACCCTTGTATACGGCTACAGCGCTGGGAGATAGTGAAATGATGGTTCTCTTATTGAAAAAAGGAGCGAATCCCAATCAACCTGTTGATGAAGGTATGACACCAATGATGGCAGCTGTCGAGCTGGGTGATTTGAAGAAGATAAAGGTATTGTTAGAACATGAAGAGAGAACACCTTCATCATTAATGCAACATTCATTCTTGAATAAAGCTCACCAAGACAATAATACGCTTGACTCTGCTGCTAAACAGAATTTTAATAGGGCTCCCTAAAAATCAACTGCGATTGTGAATCATGCGTATTATTACCCTGAATTTGAACGGCATTCGCTCTGCTGCACGCAAAGGTTTTTTTGATTGGGTAAAAAACCAAGAAGCGGATGTCATTTGCGTACAAGAATTAAAAGCACAAGCGGCTGAATTGCAGCATCCTTCATTAATGTTAGAAGGTTATCACGCTTATTTTCATTATGCGGAAAAGAAAGGGTATAGCGGTGTAGGTATTTATTCTCGTCACGAGGCTAAACAAGTCGTGACAGGTTTAGGTTTTGAAGCGGCTGATCAAGAAGGGCGATACGTCGCCATTGATTTAGGCGGCTTGTGGGTTGCTTCACTTTATTTGCCTTCCGGCACGGCAGGCGATCATCGGCAAGCGGTTAAATATGATTTTCTTGATCGTTATGCAACTCATCTTAAGCAACAAAAAGGCAGCGAATGGATTATTTGTGGTGATTGGAATATTGCGCATAAAAACATCGACATAAGAAACTGGCGTAGCAATCAAAAAAATTCCGGTTTTTTGCCTGAAGAACGCGCTTGGATGGATACGTTATTCGGTGAAATGGGTTTTGTGGATGCTTTTCGTCTGATTAATCAAGCGCCTGATCAATACACGTGGTGGTCTAATCGCGGCCGTGCGTGGGAGAATAATGTTGGTTGGCGGATTGATTATCAAATCATCACTCCTGGGCTTAAGCTTACAGTAAAATCAGCTTCGATTTACAAAGATCAGCGCTTTTCGGATCATGCGCCCCTCCTCCTTGATTATGATACTATTGCCTTTTCTTGATCTAACCAATCAGATAAGGTTTTTTTAAGCCTAGATTAAATACAATAAAAGTAGGACAAAACAAAGAGGAAGTCACCGATGCCAATCGTTGAAGCAATGACACCAGAAGATTTAACAGGCAAGCTGGCAATTGAATTGGAAAAAATAAAACAGACTTTAGAGAATGATCCGAAGGCTGTGTGTTTTCAGTTTTATCAATTGTATAAGTATGAAGCGCAAATGAAAATCACCAAAAACCCGGAAGGGGAGGTATTTATTCGTCACGTCAGTCGTGATGGGCGTAATAGTTTGGTAAGCGCATGTAAAGCAGTAAAACAGGTATTTGGTTGGAATGATGAAGAATTTGAAGCCCATTTTAAGGATTACAGCAAAGTTCTGTTAGGCTTAAAAGTTCAAGCCAATACGTCGAATAACCTGTTTTCCAGCGGTGAAATACCAGACGATCGCATGTTAAATCTCCTCAATGACGATGAATTTTGGCAGCAAGCAATCGCTATTCATCAACCGAAAGTAGCCACGATGGGGGAGGAGTTAAGGGGTTTTAGCGGCGGGTTTGGCTTATTCGCCCAACCCAAAACACCGCCACCGACGGAAGAAAAACCGCAAGAAGATAATCGTTCTACCTCTACCCCTCAGAAGTAAAATTTAAGAATGACTTAAGTATCTCCTGATAAACTGCCCACACTAAAAAATACTCAAAACGAGGTGTGGGATGCTGTCAGGGTCATCTACGATGACTAAGAGTACACTTATTTTTCAAGAAGTGGGTGCGCTTGATCAAGAGGCGGAGGTATCAGAAGCTCTAAAAAGCCTAGAAGCACTACTTAAAAAATTTCAAGATATAGATAAGGAGTTAGGTGAAGCCAAGCAATTAAAAGAGAAGGAAAGGCTTGCTTATGAGCAGGCGAAGCTAGCTCTTCTACAAGATATAGAGAAATTTTTTGATGCACAGAATGATGACCAACAAAAAGTTTTGCAGTCTGAACAAAAGCAATCATCTAATATAATTCGTAGAATATCTTGCAGAATCCTTTCATTTAGTGGCGCTATAATGGCTGGAATAAGTGGATTTTGTAGTAGCAGCGCATTAATAGCCTTTGTTCCATTTATTGTTAACCCGATTACGTGGGTAGTGGCTGGAGCGTTTGGTGTTCTTCTTGCTTTTCAATCTTATTGTTTTGATGGTCAAAACATTAAAAAAAATCTAGGTGTTCAAACATTAGGGGAGACAACACAAAAGCTTATCAATGTGCATTTACAACAAATTGATGCAATAGGAAGCATTATTGCTCAGGTAGGCTTTAATATTAATAGGGATAAGTTGAATTATATGGAACGTCGGCTCTATGGGAGAGTGGCGAATGTATTAGATAAGAGCCTAGAAGAGAAACAGAGGCGTTTTGAGCATAAAGAAAATAAATTCAAAAAAGGAGGAAGATGGTTTCTGACGGGAGCGATTTCATTAACGGTAGGAGGTGGGGCATTTTTGGGGATAAAAACTTTTCTCACCACCATTCTGTGTGCTTCTTTATTAGCGGGACCATGGGGATTGGCGATAGGTGCGATAGCAGCAGTGATACTGGTTTCACTATATCTGGCTGTCAAATCAAAAGGAATGTATTTTCAGCTGAATCCAGCCATAAATAATTTCCAGGAGGTAAAAAGAAATCTGTCCATTTCAAAAAAGAGTTATGCAACAACTCTCGATTTAGTTAAAACAGTGAGATGCAGAGAGCAGCCTCCCTTGCCAACAGCAGCAGTAGTAATTAACCCACAGCCATCTTCTGAATCTCAATCAACTGTCGAATACCATTCTTCGCAAGACCGAGCATTGCATCCAATTCCTTGTCCGTAAACGTATTTTTTTCCGCCGTGCCTTGAATTTCGATAAATCCACCCTGCTCTGTCATGACGACATTCATATCGGTTTCAGCGCGAGAATCTTCTAAATAATCTAAATCAATCACCGCTTCCCCCTGAAAGATACCCACTGAAATGGATGCCACGAATTGTTGAAATGAATTAGTCTTCACCATCCCCTTGCTCTTCATATACTCAATCGCATCATAAAGCGCCACACACCCACCGGTGATGGACGCCGTCCGCGTACCGCCATCGGCCTGGATGACATCGCAATCGACCACAATGGTATTTTCCCCGAGTGCCTTCAAATCGACCGCTGCTCGCAATGATCGTGCAATCAAGCGCTGAATTTCTTGCGTACGCCCCACTTGCTTGCCTTTGGCTGCTTCCCGCTGCATACGTTCATGGGTGGAACGAGGCAGCATTCCATATTCCGCTGTCACCCAGCCTTGACCGCTATCTTTCAGAAAAGGCGGCACCCCCGATGTCACACTGGCCGTACAAATGACTTTTGTCTCCCCAAACTCCACTAAAACCGATCCTTCAGCATGTTTGGTAAAGCGGCGGGTCAGGCGGATAGGGCGTAACTCATTGTTAGGGCGATTATTTTGGCGCATCACATTGACACTCATAGAAAAAAGGGATTTCATTATATGCCTGGCGCCAAGCTTGTAAAGTAAATAAATGGCCTTATATATACCCAATAGCAGTTAAACAGGAGACCACCATGGCAGATAATACTATGCATGGTACAACGATTCTTTCCGTACGACGCAATGGTACCGTCGTCGTCGGCGGTGATGGTCAAGTCACATTTGGCCATACCATTATGAAAAATAATGCCCGAAAAGTGCGTCGTTTATATAACAATAAAGTGATTGCGGGATTTGCTGGCGGCACTGCCGATGCGTTTACTTTATTTGAGCGTTTTGAAGCGAAATTAGAAACCCATCAAGGTAATTTGGTACGTTCAGCCGTTGAATTGGCAAAAGATTGGCGCACGGATCGTATGCTGCGCCGTTTAGAAGCCATGTTGATTGTGGCGGATGCGAAAGCTTCCCTCATTATTTCTGGCAATGGGGATGTGATTGAGCCGGAAAATAGTTTAATTGCCATCGGTTCCGGTGGTCCTTATGCTAAATCCGCTGCACAAGCCTTATTAGAAAATACAGAGTTAGATGCCAAAACGATTGTGGAAAAATCCTTAGGTATTGCTGCTTCCATCTGTATTTACACCAACAATCAATTTACGATCGAGAGTTTATGATGTTACAAAAAACACTACCTTATAATGATGAGATGAGTGAGCCCACCATGGAAATAATCCCAACCACACCGACTCCGGGTGAAATTGTAAATGAATTAGACAAGCATATTATCGGTCAAGCGGATGCCAAACGTGCGGTAGCGGTTGCTTTACGCAATCGTTGGCGGCGTATGCAGCTTCCGCAAGCGCTGCGCGATGAAATTATGCCGAAAAATATTCTCATGATCGGTCCAACCGGTGTGGGAAAAACGGAAATTGCGCGTCGTTTAGCGAAATTAGCCGATGCACCTTTCATTAAAGTTGAAGCGACCAAATTCACGGAAGTGGGTTATGTCGGGCGTGATGTCGAATCCATCATTCGTGATTTAGCTGACATGGCGATTAAGATGATGCGTGAAAAAGAGCTCGCGAAAGTGCGTTCTCTGGCAGAAGAAGCGGCAGAAGAACGTATTTTGAATGCCTTATTACCGCCACCGCGCGGCAGTTTCGTGGGTGAACCGCATGAGCCGTTGAAAGAAGATTCTTCGACACGGCAATTATTCCGCAAAAAAATCCGCGAAGGTTCGTTAGATGATAAAGAGATTGAAATGGAAGTCTCGGCTTCGCCATTGGGGGTGGAAATTATGTCGCCGCCGGGTATGGAAGAGATGACGAGCCAATTGCAAAGCATGTTTCAAAATTTAGGCGCAGAGCGCAAAAAGATGCGTAAATTGAAAGTGGCGGAAGCGAAAAAGCTGCTGCGGGAAGAAGAAGCGGCGAAATTAATTGATGATGATGAAATCAAAGCACGCGCGATTGAGAGTGTTGAACAAAGTGGCATTGTGTTTGTGGATGAAATCGACAAAATTGCGAAGCGTTCTGAATATGCTGGCGCCGATGTGTCACGCGAAGGTGTGCAACGTGATTTGCTCCCACTGATCGAAGGTTCGACGGTTTCAACGAAATACGGCATGGTGCGTACGGATCATATTTTATTTATCGCTTCGGGTGCGTTTCATTTTGCGAAACCATCGGATTTAATTCCCGAATTACAGGGTCGATTACCAATTCGTGTGGAATTGAAGTCTTTATCTACCGATGATTTTGTGCGTATTTTAACCGAGCCTCAAGCGTCTTTAACAGAGCAATACACAGCCTTATTAAGCACGGAAGGCATTAAGCTGAACTTTCAGCCCGATGGTGTGCGGCGTATTGCAGAAATTGCCTGGCATGTGAATGAACGTATCGAAAATATTGGTGCAAGACGATTGCATACAGTATTGGAGCGTTTGTTAGAAGAAATTTCTTATAGCGCTTCTGAGATGACGAATAAAGAAGTGAATATCGATGCAGCGTATGTCAATGATCGACTGCAAGCACTGGTGAAAGATGAAGACTTATCAGGATATATTTTATGACGAAAGAAGCAGGGAAACAGGCGGCCGCTCAAGCAGCATTAGAATTTGTAGAAGAAGGGATGATTATTGGTGTAGGTACTGGCTCAACCGTGGCTTATTTTATCGCGGCTTTAAAAGCAGTGAAAAATAAAATTGAAGGGGCGGTGGCCAGTTCAGTGGATACCACTAATCGATTGAAAGCCTTATCGATTCCAGTGTTAGATGCCAATTCGGCTGGTGAATTACCCATCTATGTGGATGGGGCAGATGAAATCAATGCAGCGAAGCAAATGATTAAAGGTGGTGGGGGTGCGTTAACGCGCGAAAAAATTATTGCTACCGTGTCAAAAAAATTTATTTGTATCGCCGATGAGAGTAAGTATGTGGATTTACTCGGTGCATTTCCGGTGGCTGTGGAAGTGATTCCGATGGCGCGTAGTTATGTCGCGCGGGAGATAGTGAAATTAGGGGGTGATCCGGTTTATCGAGAAGGGTTTGTGACGGATAACGGTAATCAAATTTTGGATGTGTATAATTTAAAATTGCTAGAACCGCTTAAGTGGGAAGAGAAATTAAAGTCGCTGGTGGGGGTGGTCGAAAGCGGTATTTTTGCGAAGCGAACGGCTGATGTGTTATTGCTGGGGTCGGCGGAAGGGTTGCGGATATTGTAGCAACATACCTACTTTTTTGCTATACTTCCATTATATAGGCAAGTTACTACCTTGCGAAGGAGGCCGGCGTGACCATCAAAACCGTTACCAGTAGAGAATTCAATCAAGACGTTAGCAAGATAAAGCGAGCTGCATTAAACGGGCCTGTTTTTATCACGGATAGAGGGCACCCAGCGCATGTATTATTGACAATAGAAGATTATCGAAAGCTGACAAAAACGAAAGAAAACATTGTCGATTTACTAGCTATGCCAGATGCAGCTGATATTGATTTTGAGCCATCTAAATTGAAAAAGGATAT
This sequence comes from Gammaproteobacteria bacterium, assembly GCA_004322325.1. Lineage (GTDB taxonomy): Bacteria > Pseudomonadota > Gammaproteobacteria > DSM-16500 > DSM-16500 > Aquicella. Next base: position 11,974 of record SCTP01000050.1, read on the forward strand.
TTATCGACCAGAGGATTTTGATTAATGTATTTGCTTGACACCAATGTCATTTCTGAGCTGAGAAAAGCGAAGTCTAGTAAATCTAATAAAAATGTAACAACATGGGCTAAACATGTTTCCACCTCAAGCCTGTTTTTATCAGTCATTACCATTTTGGAGCTCGAAACTGGCATGCTATTAGTTGAGCGGCGTGATCCCTCGCAAGGTGCAGTGCTTCGTTCTTGGCTTGATGCTCATGTTCTTCCTGTTTTTTCAGATCGTATCTTGAATATCGATGTTGCCGTTGCACAGCGCTGTGCGAAATTACATGTTCCAAACCCACGATCCGATAGAGACGCAATCATAGCTGCAACGGCTTTAGTTCATGGAATGACTATCGTGACAAGAAATGTTAGTGATTTTGAGCAGACAGGGGCTGAAATACTGAATCCTTGGGAGTCGCAACTATAACGGATAATAAATCATCTGCACCACATTCCCATCCGGATCCGCGCAGTAAAAACTTCTTGTGCCATCTCGATGATCTTTCGGTGCAGCTTTAATTTCCACCTCATGAGCGCGCAGATAATCATGCCATTCATCGACATCTTCACGCGTATGCAAGAAAAATCCGAGATGATCTAAATGCTGAAATCTTCCTGGCGCAAAATCGGCCGGTGCACGATGCAAAGCGAGATTATCATTACCAGAAGTTAAATAAACATTATCCGCATCCGGCTGCCAGATAATTTTCATGCCAAGTAATTCCGTATAAAAATGGACGCACGCAGCAAAATTTTTTGCAAATAAAGCCACATGATGCATGCCTGCAGTAGGGTTAGGTTTTTGCATGACGTATCTCCGCTAATTGTTGACGCATCATGTTAATGACTTCTTGATAGTTCGGATGATGAAAAATCGCTGAACCAGAAATAAACATATCTGCCCCTGCTTCCGCTATCTGGGCGATATTCTCTGTTTTCACCCCACCATCTACCGCTAAACGGATATCTTGCCCACTCTCATTAATCCACTGCCGCACGTGACGAATCTTGGTCAGCGCCGCAGGAATAAATGATTGGCCACCAAAGCCGGGATTAACCGACATAATCAGCACAAGATCAAGTTTATCGGCGACGTATTCCAGACAGTGCAGCGGTGTCGCTGGGTTTAAGGCAAGTCCGGCTTTGCAGCCATGCTTACGAATCAGTGCCAAGCTGCGATCAATGTGGTCGGACGCTTCAGGATGAAAGGTAATATGTGTCGCTCCCGCATGGGCAAAATCGACAATCAGCCGATCAACTGGCTTGGTCATTAAATGCACATCAATGGGTGCTTTGATGCCATGTTTCCGCAGTGCCTCACACACAAGTGGGCCAACGGTTAAGTTGGGGACATAATGATTATCCATCACATCCAAATGGAGCATATCGGCGCCTGCTTGCAGAACGCTTTCTGCTTCTGCGCCGAGCTGGGCAAAATTGGCGGATAATAAGGAAGGTGCAATAAGATAAGGTTTCATCAAAGTTCTGCCGGATTATTTTTTTTCATGGTACTGTGAAATGGTTTGAGTTTCCAGAGAGATATGCTAATGACAAGTCAAATTTGTATCCATTGTTATGTGTCAGGGAAAGTGCAAGGGGTGTGGTTTCGCGCGTCGACCAAAGAACAAGCAGATCAGTTAGGGATCAGTGGCTGGGTGCGTAACCTGCCGGATGGTCGCGTTGAAGTGTTAGCGTGTGGCGATAAAAATAGCATCGATACACTGCATCAGTGGCTGCAACACGGCCCACGGCTTGCTCAGGTCACGGATCTGTCGTACGAGGAATTGTCTTGGCAAGACTATCCTCGGTTTGAAGTGGTGTGAATTAGGCGATTTCGATCATCTCAAAATCATCTTTCGTTGCTCCGCATTCAGGGCATTGCCAAGCGGGCGGTACATCTTCCCAGCGTGTACCCGGCGCGATACCATCTTCGGGCCAGCCTTTTTCTTCGTCATAGATAAAACCACAGAGTAAGCACATGTAGCGTTTGTAAGTCATTTATAATGTCTCTCTTCGATTGTTGAGCTAATTCAGATAAAATACGACCAATTTTGGCCCAATTATAAGGAAGCTCTATGACAAATTCAAAAAAACTCTACGATCTCGCCCAACAGGTGATTCCTGCCGGTGTCAATTCGCCGGTACGGGCTTTTCGTAGTGTGGGAAGTGAGCCAGTGTTTATTCAGCGGGGCCATGGTCCTTATGTGATGGATGCGGATGGTAATGAATATATTGACTATGTTTGTTCTTGGGGGCCGTTAATTGCCGGACATGCGCATCCTTATATTATCGAAAAAGTCACAGCGGCATTGCACCAAGGGTTTAGTTTTGGTGCGCCGACTGAAGTTGAAGTAAAACTAGCGCAAAAAGTCTGCGGACTGATGCCCTCAATTGAAATGATCCGTTTTGTGAGTTCGGGCACGGAAGCGGCTATGAGCGCGATTCGCTTAGCGCGGGGGTTTACGAAGCGCGACAAAATCATCAAATTTGCCGGCTGTTATCATGGTCATGCAGATAGCTTATTGGTCTCGGCAGGTTCAGGGGCACTCACATTTGGGGTGCCGAGTTCAGCGGGGGTACCGGAGAGTATCGCGCAACATACCTTGGTGGCGGAGTTTAATCGATTAGATGAAGTCGCTTCTTTGTTTGCTGCACATGGCGATGATATTGCGGCAGTGATAGTAGAGCCGGTGGCGGGGAATATGAACCTCGTTCTTCCCGTGCCTGGATTTTTGCAAGGGTTACGTGAATTGTGCGATCGCTATGGCAGCGTGTTAATTTTTGATGAAGTGATCACGGGTTTCCGTGTTGCGTTAGGCGGTGCCCAAGCGCGATTTGAGGTGAAGCCTGATTTAACCGTCCTCGGTAAAATTATCGGTGGTGGGTTTCCTGCCGCGGCTTTTGGTGGGCGTGCGGATATTATGCGTTCGATTGCGCCACTTGGCCCTGTTTATCAAGCTGGTACGCTGTCCGGTAATCCGATTGCCATGACAGCCGGTTTAGCGACATTAGAATTAGTCACGGCTCCCCATTTTTACGAGACGTTAACGCTACGCACGCAACAGCTGGTTCAAGGGTTAGTCACGCTAGCGCAAGCGGCGAATATTCCGCTTTTTGCTCATCACATTGGCAGCATGTTTGGTCTCTTTTTCACAGATGCTGATAAAATAGAAACAGAAAGTGATGTGAAACGTTGCGACATCATGCTGTTTAAACGTTTCTTTCATGGTATGTTAAACGAAGGTATTTATCTTGCTCCTTCTGCCTTCGAGATAGGTTTTGTCTCCGCGACTCATACTGAGCAAGAGATAGCAAAAACCTTATCGGCGGGTGAAAAAGTATTCGCTACTTTATTAAAGGACACGCCATCATGCATCGAATTATTACAGGTGCAACCGGGTTAATCGGCAAACGTCTCGTCGAGTACTGGCTTGCGCAGTCTCACACGGTCACCGTGATTGGTCGCAGTGAGCAGCATATTAAAAATGTCTTTGGCACGCGTGTGCAAGCAGTGACGTGGGATAAGCTGACGCGAGAAGTGTTGCAGTCTGCTGAATTGGTTGTCAATTTAGCAGGGGCGAATATAGGGGAGAAGCGCTGGACGAAGGCACGTAAAGCGGAAGTGTTAGATAGCCGTGTTAATGCAACGCGTGCTATTGCCAATTTATTAGCGGAACTAGGCTCGAATGCGCCGGTGTTATTGAACGCGAGTGCCATTGGCATTTATGGCTTGCAAGCGCAAAATGAAAAAGGCTTACCGCCTGCTTTAGACGAAACAACACCAATTGATGGGACTGCCCCTGATTTTTTATCGCTTGTGGGTCGACAATGGGAAAAGGCAGCGGATCCTGCGGTAAAGGCAGGAGTACGTGTGGTGTTTTTACGTTTCGCTGTTGTGTTAGCAGAAGAAGGTGGTGCTTTACCAAAATTAATTCAACCTTCCCACTTGTATTTAAGCGGACGCATCGGTACAGGTTATCAGCCATTTAGCTGGGTAGCGATTGATGATGTGATTCGAGCAATTGATTTCTTATGTGCAAGATCGGATAGCGCTGGTCCTTACAATATTGTTGCGCCTGGATGTGTACCGCAACGCCAATTTGCTGAAGCAGTTGAACGTGTTATTCAGCGTAAACCCTTTGCCACGATACCTGCTTTTGTTTTTAAGCTATTGTTGGGTGCAGAAATGGCGCGAGAATTATTGCTAGAAGGTCAGCATGCGTATCCGAAGCGGCTGCTTGATTTAGGATTTCAATTTTCTTATCCCGATATCGAAGCAGCCTTAACCCACTTGCTGCGGTAGCGTGTTATATCATTCCAAATGGTTTTACGGTTACCAGTATCACAATGAAGACGAGTAAAAGGATGGGGATTTCATTGACGATCCGATAAAACACATGCCCATGTTGGTTGCGATCAGCCTTAAAAGTATGCAGTAACATCCCGAGGTAAATGTGATAAATGACGACTAATGACACGAGTCCTAATTTTAGTTGCAGCCACATCATGTGCATATAACCTTGTGGATCGAAGCTAAGCAACCATCCGCCAAAAAGCAGGGTGAAGATGGCGCCGGGGGTGGCGATGCCGTAGTATAACTTTCGCTCCATGATTTTAAACCGCTCAATACCGACACGATCCGTTGCCATGGCGTGGTAGACGAATAATCGAGGAAGGTAAAATAAGCCGC
>SCTP01000351.1 GCA_004322325.1 Gammaproteobacteria bacterium
GGCGGCAAACGTGGGGGTTTACGCATTCTCTATTATTTCGATGGCGAATGTATTGTTTTATTGGTGGCCTTGTTTAAAAAATCAGACCAAGAAAACATCGACGCCAGTGAAAAAGCAGAAATGCGTAGGTTAATTGATGAATTGTTGGAGAGCTAAAACATGAGTAAACTAGGCAAAGAATTAATCGGTGCACTGAAAGAAGCTAAAACGAAGGGTCTGGTGGCACTTCAAACATCACCAGATGTCAGTAAGTTGCGTAAAAAATTGAAGCTATCACAACGCGAATTTTCTGCTGTTTATCATATTAATATTGAAACACTGCGCAAGTGGGAACAAGGCCAACGGGATCCAGATAGTATTAGTCGAGCTTATTTGAAGTGTATCCAGAATGATCCTAAATTAATACGGGATTTAGTGAACAGATAACACGCGCACGCTCTTTATAGTATCAATGTCACAAGATTGTCGCAAGAAATGTCGTAAGAATGTCACAAGATTTGTCGTCAGCGCATATTTTCATATTCTGTTAAACAGTAACAATAATTGATCTACCACTTGTTAATGTCTTCGAAACATGACCTTTACCAATTAAATCCTCTGCTAATAAAATATCACCCGCCTTAAAAACGCGTTTTTCACCGCCACTCGTCTCAACCTCTACTTCACCTTCAAGATAAATAATATATTGTGGCTGAGGTGCTGTATGCCAATCAAATACCAATCCTTTCTCAAAATCGCGAAATATCATTCCCGTTACTGGGTATTTTTTAGAATAATTTCCTAATGGCTGTATCGTTTCAACTTCTGTTTCCATTTCCATAAAATGAGATTTATTATCTTCGCCGGTATAAAGTTTTATGAATTTCATTGTATTGTCTCTAGGATTTTTTCTAAATCAATTATTGAAAATTGGTTATTTAATAAGACCTCAATTCAAGCATTTTATCACTTTTTTAAATAATCCCAATTTTTTTATAAAAATTATTTATCTTATGTATTGACAAGGCTGGTATTTTTGTTAAAAATGTGCTTCTATTTTTTAAAATTTTTTTGCCGTCTTTTATTCTGCTACAACCGCCCAGCCAATGGGTATTTCAGGCAGCTCTTCTTGAATGTGTTACCTAACGTCTTATTTTTTAACTTTAAGGATAATTTTATAAGGATTTCCGGAAGCAAATGCCCAGGATGGCATTACAATGTTATTAGCGCTATTTGACTGTACACGTTTTTAGGTGTACTATAAAAAGTAGGTAAAACTTGTGATTTCAGTGATTAAGCTTTCAAAGCAAGCCTTAAAAGACCTAAAGCGAGCACCACGGCATATTCAAGAAAAATTTCGTGCATGGTTAGTGGCAGTTGATAAAGTCGGTTTGCTGGAAACTAGGAAACACCCTGGATGGCATGTGAACCTCTGCATGGCGAGAGGAAAGGCCAACGTTCTATTCGCTTAAATAAGCAATGGCGAGCTGTTTATGTGATAAAGGAAAATGGTCAAATTGAATTCGTTGAAATAATTGAGGTAATGCCCCATGAGTACTGAAAAGAATAAGTCATTAGATGCGCTTGAAGCAACAAAAGATATTTGGAAAAAAATGACTTTTGGTGGATTAATTCGTTCGTTAAGAATGAGTGATGAAATTTCTCAAACTGCGCTGGCAAAAAAATTAAGGGTGTCTAAACAGTTTTTAAGTGATGTTGAGCATAATCGAAAAGAAGTGGGGATTAGTTTTGCTAAAAAGGTGTCAGCAGCCCTAGGTTACTCTATCGAACCATTAGTTGAACTTCTTATTAGAGATCAATTAAGGCGTCAAAAACTTAATTATATTGTTGAGCTTAAAAAAGCTTCTTAATAGGCCTAATGCTTAAAGAAATTAAAATTCCACTGGAAAAAGCATAAATTATTAATTGATGGTGAAAAACGTGCTACGAAATCCTAATCTTTCCATAGTAAATAAAATTACAAGTTGTATAGAAAAATACATCACTTCTTCTGACGAATTCACTGGCCGTAACAAGATTAAAGAAGCGCTATTTAATGCGTTACTGTTAGAGAAAATTGAAATAAAGGATGATGATCCTAACAAATTTATTCTCTCTCCTCTTAACGAGCATTTCAAAAGCAATTGTGCTTTAACTAAAAAAATTATATTAGATCAGTTAAAAACGCTTGTTGATTATTATAATCCTGTTTTTCTCTCTGGAGCCGATTTTTATTTCTCTCATCTTGATAAATATGAAATACTTGTATACATGTATAATAATAGGAATCAAGATGGATCACTTAAATTGGAGTCGAAGGAATTTTACACGATAACTCGAAATAAATTAGAACTATTTGGTGTTTTATTTAAAATACTTAATATCTTATCTCTAGATTTAAGCTCAAATGGTCTTCATTTATTTTCTGCAGAGCAATGGGGAGCTCTCGGGACGGCATTAAAAACGGCAGACATTAAATCATTAGATTTGAGCGATAATTTTTTCGGTGAATTGCCAGAAGAAAACCGAAAAGCATTTTTTGGAATGTTAGAGGAATGTGGGATAACATCGGTAGATTTATTAGATAATGATCATTCTGAAAATGAAAAAAAATGTATTAAAGAAATTATTTCAAATAATAATCGTAATTTAACCAGTATTATCAGTTATTCTATTTGGAATAAGCCAGAGTATAGGGGGGTTGCTAAATCGATAGAGAAAAAATCATCCAATATTGCTACTGATGTAATAGATAAAGTTAACTCTTATAAGCTTAGCAAGGGAAGGGCTATGTTCGGAATAACATCATTAAAAGGACCTGATACTGATATATCATATGATTCAGAAGGAAGAGTCATTTCAATAACTACTTCTAATTTCATATTTAATACAGAAGGAAATGTAATCTCAAGAAGGCGTAAGATATCTATAGTTGATCTTGAATCAATAGATGATGAAGAATATATAAATGTAAATAATAATTCTACTTCTTCTGAAGATTTAAAGGAAGATTTTACTAGGCGCTTTAGATTTTAATTATGTTTCTCTGCGTAACAACATTATTTATTCTTTCAGAATTTTTATATATAATACCCCTCACCATATTCCCAGACTGGTTAAATTGAGCCCATGCTACTAAAAAGAATAAGTGCCCTTGTTACCATTTTTTTCTTTACAAGTTTTTTCAATGATGCAAACGCAACGCCAATGCCGCAATATCAAGCCGTTTTTACAATAGCAGACAATAATAGCGGAACATTGGTATTGCGTTTTTATCAAGCCTGGGGTGACGGCAGTCGTACCGGTTGGCAAACGCCTGTCACTTCCCCCTTGGTCACCGTAGAAAATATGAATCTTCCGTTAAGCGTCGCTTTCGCCTATTCAGATGATTATTCGTTTGGATCAAACGATCTGGGATATGATCAATATGCGCAATACCTCGTTACTCAAGTACCTGCTGGATCTTTAGGTAAGAAACTCATTATCACAGGCAGTTTTCAACAAGTCGCTTATCTGAGTGCGGTTATTTATGCTCAAAATGGCCAGCAAGAAATTTTAGATAAGGACATGATTACTTTAAATACAGAAAAAAATCCTTATCTAGAAGGCAATCCCAGCGTTTTTTCCTATTCACCGGCTAGTGTGAAAAAAATACTTCTTTCTGGTCAGAAAGCCAATTTACCTCGTCTTGCAATTAAAACCAACGCTTCTACCGGACAAATTAATGTGTATCGTTTAGATCAATACGATTCTGCTATCGACGTAGCGGATGATATCGCCCCTGATGGTTGCAGCCGTGCTTATCTTTATGCAGAAAAAGACTATCATCAAGCCATGATTATTTTACGTATTAAAGTCCCTACCACTTTTATTGATAGTGATCACCCTGATCAGGTATTTGGTCATTATCAAACACGTTATTTAAGTGTGGGATCACATCGTATGTCTGGTGTAGCTCCTTACTTACGCTATTGGACAGTCAATGCGCGCATGTTAAAAGATTATATGGATGAAGAAGGTTACGCTTACGTTTTTTTCGCACCGAATAGCTATGCTAATGCACTTGCTATTCAGCAACAAACACCCGATACGCAACCACCTGTAATGACATGGGGCAAATATAAAGGTTATTTATTAGGAAATCCTGATTATGCAATTATTATTCGTTACCGTGATCCTGATCCTGCCTGGCAAGGTAGCCCACAACAGGCAACGTGTTATGCTACCCCTGATGCGCTTCAGCCGGTGACAAAAGAAGAATTAGGTGATTACCTACCTGAGATTTATGGCGATACCATGGAGAATTTTCTCAATGGCCATATTGGGCTTGTTAACAATATGATGCCTTGGCCATCTTCTCTTACCGCTTAAGCCCTTTAATTTCTTCTCTCAGGGATATAAATTCTTTTTTCTTACGAATAATACTAAATACCGTATCATAACCAGTTACCCAATGCTGTGCAGCCCGCATTTTTTCAATAGCATCTGTGGTAATATGAGGTTCAGAATTTACTAACTCTTTACGTAGTTTTTTTAATACGTTTATGTCACTCTCTCGTTTCCCGTAGAGCGAATCGAGATGAGAAACAAGAAAATTACGCAACTTATCTTTTAACACTTCTGGAGTTAATGCAATATGCGGGAGAGAAACAGTATTTAATGCGTCTTTGAATGAAACAGAGATTTTATCTAATTTCAATGCGCCATAAATTCTTATTTTTCTAGCATCTAGCAACATATATTGCCACTGGCCATATTCGTAGAACAAGTAAATATTGTTGAGATTCAATGCATATTTACTTGGATGATGCTGTACTAAATTGAATGTATACTTGCTCTTGTCTTTCACCTCTTCCATGTTAATATGCACTCGATTTTCTAACACATTATCAACAGCATCCGTATCACATATTGTAGAGTGGTTAGAGAGGACAAAATAACTTACCAGTGTTTTTAATGGCATCGGATTTGTCTTCTGCTCTAATTTAAACCCTTCTCTCATGCTTGAAAAAGCTAACCCAGCTTTAGAGTCATCTCTGCTATAAATTTCAGCAAGTATCTTGTGAGGACGGGGATCACCAGAACTTAAACTAATTGCATACATACAATCATCAATCGCATCTTTATCATCAAACCGAGTTTTCTTATCTGCACGGATACTAGCTCGAATAATATAGGCCAAGGTTTCTTTAGGATTGATTTGAAGAGCAGCATGACACTGCTGTAGTGCATTATCGAAATTTTTTTCACTGTAGTACACCTCTGCTTGCATAGCAATAGTTAACGAATCGAGGGGATTTAAGTGAATGGCTTGATTATAATCTTCTAGTGCTTTACGATTAAGGTACCTAATTTCATGTATTCTACCTTCTTTTTCACAGGCATCTGCCATGAGCCTATATGTGTAACCACGCCCACGGTAAGCAGAAGGTATGTTAGCGTTTAATTTGATTGCCTCATCATAATTTTTAATTGCTCGATCATACTGATGCAAAATGGTCTGTACATCTGCAAGGTGAGAATTAGCAAGTGCAATAAGTTCAGTTTTACTCTCAATTAACATCATTTGTGTATAATCTTGCATGGCCTCTTCATACTGGCCTGCAAGCTGATACGTGGTACCTCGGCAATAATAGTGGGTAGCTTGATAGCGGTCTAACTGAATCAGTTGGCTATAATCTGAAATCGCTTGAACGCAGTATTCTTGTTTTCTCACCACATCATTTTTTGACTCATAGCTTTCTGCCAAGAATTGATATATGCCAGCACGTATTTTATATGCTTCTAGATTTTTAGGATCTAATTCAAGCGCTAGAGTGCAATCTTGAATAGCGAGTTGATAATGTTCTTTATACCTATATGCTTCAGCACGTCTACAAAAAGCATCAGTGGTAGGAAGTAATTGAATTGCTTGACTATAATCTTTAATAATTTGATCAAGAATTTCTTTATAAGCAGGTTCTGTTTTGCTTGCATATTTAAGTTGAAATTCTAACGCGCTACCACGCTTACTATAAGCCTCAGCTTGTAGAGGATCTGCCTCAACAGCTTTAGTATAATATTTAATTGCTTTATTATAATCTTGGTATCGTAAACTGATATCTCCTTGCTCAATATAAAAAGCCGCTTTTTTCTGTTCTGCCTCAGTTCTCTGTCGCTTTTGCATCCTCGTATTCATAACCCCCTCCTAAGAAGATAAGGTGAAAAATACATTTTCCAAGGGAGGGCGCTAAGATTATATTCAGGTATTTTCTAATTTTAGTAAGTAATTTTTCTCATATTATTCTACTTGGGGATAGAATAAAATCCCCAAGTAGAATAAAAAATATTTAAAACCTTAATCTTTCTTCCACTTAATATTACATCCCACGCTCGCTTTTTGATCCGCATTCACAGAGTTATTCGCCAGCGCAGCATCCAACGCTGCACACAAATCCGCTCCAGTTACCGGTTTCCGGTTTCCTGGTGTAGATTCATCAAATCTCCCCCGATAAACGCACTTCAATGTCTTATCAAACACATACAAATCTGGCGTACACGCTGCCTGATAAACTTTCGCTACTTCTTGCGTTTCATCATATAGATAAGGAAACGTATAATGATGCTTCTCCGCTTCAGCACGCATTGCATCAGGACCATCTTCGGGATAAGTTTCCACATCATTCGAGCTGATCGCAATAAAACTAATTCCTTTTTTCTGATAAGCGGCTGCTACGTCAGCCAATTTCGCTTGAATATGTTTGACGTAAGGGCAATGGTTGCAAATAAACATTATCACTGTTGCAATATCGGACTTTAAATCTTGTAGTGTAAAAAAATTACCCGACCGAGCATCAAACAATCGAAAATCAGGTGCTTTCGTGCCAAGTGGAATCATCGTAGAGGGGGTTTCAGCCATGAGATTATCCTTTTATTTTTTATAGGGGGTTAAATATTAAACTGATATTTAGTTCAGGACAAGGTGAAAAAACTTGTATCACTACGCTATGAAGTTATAATGACGCGATATTTAATAAGAAGGATGCTATATGGATAATCGTACTATCTCCGCAGCAGATGATGAATTGATGAACGAAGAGACTCTTGAAAAGGCATCAAGGGAATGGGAAAGAGAAAACGGGGTGATAGCACCTGCTACTCCTCTTCCTTCTTATTATATAGAGATAGAAAATGAAATTCCCCATCATGAGCGAAAGTCAGCACCACAGGGTAATACTGTTTATTTATCTGAACTTACGCTGCAACAGATTCATTCTGCTATTTTAGAAAATGGCCAAGTAAAAAGCGGGCCTATCGAATTTTGTTACGAAGGAGATTATTTTGTTTCCTATTTTGAGTCAGTGAGCGGTTTTCTGGGAAGAGCTGGTATTCAGTATGAAGAATTATTGCATTTATCACAAAGAAAAGCGTTAAAAAAATATAAAGATCTTTACACTTCTAAACTTGAGCCCATTGAAGGAAAAAAGTTGTCTCAGACACCTCTTGGTGAGATTCATGCTCAAATTAAGCAAACGAATTCTCAGTCTAAAGCGGCGCTTCTTTTTAACGTAGAGAGGCGTACATTGAATGGATATTTAATGAAGTTCTATAACATTCCACTCGATGAATTAAGAACGATAAGTGAAGGGGAATTAACATCACGTTTTCCGATTGAGGAAAAGAGAATATGCAGATCATTTCGAGTGTGGGTAAATCCTGCTGTTGAACCGCCAAAAAATTCGTTTATTCATTCCATTTCACCAATGTCACGCGTGTTTAACTGTAGCCTTCAGCAGATTCATGAGGATATTTTGCAGCATAAATTGGATTGTTCTGAGGCATTGAAACACTATCTTCCTGAGTATTATCCAGGGATAACATTTGGCATGTTAAGAAGATCGTTGCCATCAGCTATGTTGAATAGACTCGGACATAAATATAATGGCGAACCAAAGAAAATAGAAGTATGGATGTTACCTAAAGAGGATTTATCAGTTTCTTTTTTGAATAAGCCGCCTGTCCTCGATATCCCTAAAACAATTATTAATAGAGAGGCAATACGGGTTACCCAAACACCTTTTGGTACATTTTCAAATGTTAAACGTCAGGCTTCTTCATGCTTGGAGAAGGATGGCCAGAATGAGAAAAAAATGAAGGTTTTTCACCCTTGATAAAAAGAGTTGTTTTGTTCCACAAATCGGGTATCCTTATAGGCTTTCAAAATTGAGTTAAACAGAGAGTCGGGGAGTAGAAGAAAGTCTAAGGAGAAGTTTCATGAAGAAACAATTAGTTATACGTCGCCTAGCTGCTGCGCTTTGCGCATCTGGCTTACTCAGCATCCCGCTACAGGCGATGGCTTCAGCATTTCAATTATTTGAGCAGGATGGTGCAAGTGTAGGTAATTATCACGCTGGCTATGCTGCCGAAGCAGATAATGCGAGTACTGCTTTTTATAATCCAGCCGGTATTACGCGCATTAAAAATCCACAATTGGTCGTTAGCGGTGCAGCAATTACTCCGTCTATTAAATATACGGGGACAGTAGCGACAAACTACATCAATGACTCTGAAGTGATGGGAACCACTGCGCAGGGCGGGAAATTCGGTTTTGTTCCCTCGTTAAGTTATGTTACGCCTATTAATGATTATCTAGGTATAGGATTTAGTATTACCGTGCCTTTTGGCGCAGATGTGGATTATGGCCAGAGTAGTGTCATACGCTATGCTGCGACGGAATCCATGGTAAGAGTACTAGATTATAGTCCCTCAATAGGATTCAAAGTGACTGACAAAGCATCGTTAGGTGTCGGTTTTGATATTCAACGGATGTGGGGTGAGTTCGATCAAGTTGCCACTGTGGGTGATTCTACTTACGATAGTGTTGGTATTAATGATGCAGATGATACTGCGTATGGTTATCATCTGGGCGGCCTTTATGAATTCACACCGGATACACGGATCGGTATCAGTTACCATTCTCAAGTAAGACACCATCTCACTGGAGATAGTACATTTAACGGCTTACTCGCTGATCCTGATCAGAGTGTAGGGTGGGGTCCTGTTTACCCTAGCACGGACAGAATGAATATTACGCTGCCACCTTATACAGCCTTAAGCTTATTCAGCCATGTCCACCCACAAATCGCTGTGATGGCAAGTGTTGTCTATACTGAATGGGATGTCATTAAAGATCTCGTTTTACAAGACGTTGCTGGTATCGATGATACTTTTACAGCAAGTGATAGTATCATCATCGATATTCCTCAACATTATCACAACACTATCAACTATTCGGCCGGTGCTGATTTTTTTGTGACAAATAAAATTATTTTAAGAACCGGTTTGGGCTTTGATGAATCACCTGTGACGAGTGAATATCGTTCAGTACAAGTACCTGATAGTGATAGATATATAATTGCTTTAGGTGCGCACTATCAGTATTCAAAAGCATTTGGATTTGATGTGGGTTGGAATCATTTCTTCTTTAAAGATGCAACGATTAATCCCCCTCCTCAAAATGCGGGTGCCCAGCAAACAGACACAAATGGTGAAGTGCATAGCAGCGCAGATGTACTAAGCGGACAAATAACGTGGAGTTTTGTTTAAACTTGAAGTTCCTGAGAAGCATAATGCTTCCCAGGAATGATATAAGCAATTAAGCTTTGGATTTAGCAACATTACCATTATCAGTGATTTTAACATACCAAGTACCACCATCAATGTGGTAGTTGTTGTCATAAATGCTAACGACCGTAATCTTGCCCGAGCTTAAATCCAAGTCTATTTGAGCAATCTTGCTTCCTGATTTAGAGCAATTGTTTGTCATATAAACATCGGCTACGCAAGTATTATTTTTTGAGGTCTTACAAGCAGTATTAACATCACTTGCAGGCACAACCCAAGCAGGTGTACCGGAGCAGCTAGGATAATAAGGGTTAGGCGGTGTTACTCCTTTTCCATCTGGTAATGTATCAGAACAGCCACCATTATTAGTCACAACCGTTGAAGGTTTATTCGTGCAATTTAGTAAGCTCAAATCACTTACCGCTTGCGCCATCAGTGGTATACTCACACCCGCTGTTAACATACTCGCCATTAATATTTTTTTAAACATACTAAATCTCCTTATGTTCCATGTTTTAAGATTAAAAAAAATAGCCCGATCATTCTAACCACTAAAATGAGTCGGCACTACTAATTTTTCACCTTCAACAAGAGAATTATCATCCACGAGATTTGTTAAACGAATGGCAGAAGCACTGGTATGAAATCGATCCGCAATTTTATCAATCGTATCCCCACGCCTTACCATATAAATGGTATCACCCGGTTGCAATTTTCCATCGCCTGCATTAGCTAAATGCGTAGGAATGATCAATTCTTTGCCCGGGCGCACCATTGTGCTTTCTAATTGATTTGCTATTTGTAATGCTTGTACATTCACATGGAATCGTGCAGCAATGCTGATTAACGTATCATGCGCCCGCACCATGTAAATCGTATCCCCTGGCTGCAGTGTATAATTCACCGCTGCTTTCGATGCGACAATCGTCGCTCTCGATTTCTTCGTTTTATTAGCGTAATGCGACCAATTAATAGGAGGAGTAGGCTCATGAAACGGCGACATCGCTAAATTTTCAGTAAACTGCTCTACATTTTCAATCGGTAACACTAATTTAGTCGAACTTTGCGTCGTCGTCGTGGTATGACGATTAAAGCCTGAGTTTAATTGCATCATCCTTTTGTAATCCAGCCCGGCTAATTCCGCCGCATATTTCAAATTCACTTGCGCACCCACATCGATTTGCGCAAGATAAGGTGCATTGCGGACGGGTGGAAAATAAACAGGATATTGTTCAGGATGACTAATAATAATGGCTAAGGCTAATAAACTCGGTACAAAATCCTTCGTTTGCTGCGCCACCGGTAATGACCAAAAATCCGTATCTCTTCCATCGCGAATATTACGCTTAATCGCTGCCATCACATTCCCTTCACCCGTGTTATAAGCAGCAATGGCAAATAACCAATTCCCTTCAAAAAAACTCTGCAAATACGCAAGATAGTTCAACGCTGCATGCGTGGAAGCAATCACGTCACGTCTGCCGTCATACCAGACATCTTGCCGCACGCCATAACCCGAAGCTGTATCGGGCATCAATTGCCAAATACCGGCCGCACCTTTGTTAGACGGTGAAAAA
>SCTP01000352.1 GCA_004322325.1 Gammaproteobacteria bacterium
GTTGTATGGACACCAGCATCGGTACGGCCTGCACAAAAGAGGAAAACAGGCTCATTCGCCACTTTCGCTAACGCTTCTTGCAACGTGCCTTGTACCGTTAGTAGGTCACGCTGGGCCTGCCATCCATAAAAATTTTGTCCATTATATTCAATACCAAGAGCAATGCGCATTCGTTTAAATTAAACCTAGTAAAGTCCTAGCTTCGTTTTGTTGCACATCGGTCCCTTGTTCAACAACGTGTTCGAGTATTTTCTTCGCCAGCAGCTTTCTACCCGTTTCGATATACGCACGGGCTAAATCAAGCTGTGTTGCGACCACATCATCTCCCGCAATAGCGGAAAAGTCTTGTGAAGTGATGGTGAGGGGCTTACTTTTGCGAATCGCATTCACCATGGGAGGTGGCGGTGATGGCGTTTTTTTAAATAGCAAATACATGCCTATCATGAAAACAGCCCCCAGCCCCATCACAATGGGAAGATTCAAATATTTTTCCAAAATAAATGAAAGCATAATTTATAAAAACTGCTTAATTAAACATTCCGCAATCTGAACACCGTTTAAAGCGGCCCCTTTACGCAGATTATCCGCAACAATCCAAAGACTTAGCCCATTTTCATGAGAAATATCTTCACGAACACGACCCACATAGACAAAATCTTTTCCCGCTGCATCTCGCGCAGGCGTGGCATACGGATAATCGCCCGTAATCAATTTAACGCCTGGCGCGTGAGAAAGCAATTCTAATGCCTGCTTAGCCGTCAGCTTGTCTTTGGTTTCCAAGTGAACAGCGGCAGCATGACCACAAAAAACAGGTACGCGCACAGCGGTGGGATTAATAGCGAGTGTGGTATCCGCAAAGATTTTCTGCATTTCCCAGACAATTTTCATCTCTTCGCGTGTGTAGCCATTCTCTTGAAAATCATCAATATGCGGCAATACATTAAAGGCAATTTGTTGAGAATATACTTTAGGTTGAATCGGCTCGTTGGCGAGTAACTGTTTGGTTTGTTCTGTTAATTCGATAATGGCTTCTTTTCCCGTCCCCGACACGGATTGATAAGTCGCCACATTGATGCGTGAAATACCCACGGCATCGTAAATAGGCTTTAAACCAACCGCAATCGGAATGGTATTACAATTGGGGTTGGCAATAATATTTGCTTTACGATAATCAGCTAGCGCGCTTAAATTCACTTCTGGAATAATCAGCGGAACATCCGGATGATAGCGAAAAAAATTACTCTTATCGATGACCACATTTCCTGCTATCGCTGCTTTCGGCGCATATTCAGCTGCTAATTGACTCCCAACACAAAAAAAAGCAATTTTACTTAACCGAAAATCAAAAGTAGCCAGATCATGAAGCGGGTATGCCTTACCTCGAAACTGTAATTCTTTACCCACTGATTGCTGACTGGCTAAGAGATAAAGCTGCTTGACAGGAAAATCTCGCTCTTCCAATAACGACAAGATGGTGGTACCCACCAATCCTGTTGCCCCTATAATTGCTACTGCGTAACCCGTCATCGCGATTGCTCCACGCCTTGCAGCCACACGCTAATCGTCTCTCCCATCACTTGCGGGCAGCTTTCTTGTGCTAGATGCAGTTCTTCGCCAATATCCGCTATTTCTAAATTCGGCAAATTTTCTTTTGCCCACATGGCTGTCGCAATCGTGGTAACAAACCCGGGAACCGTATAAAGCATTAACTTGGGCAAAGAAGAGTGTGTTAATTTTTTTGAATACTGAGCAATCAGTTGGTCTATTTTCGTTTTTCCATCTCCTTTCGGCACCTCTTTAAGATATTGCATGATCGGTTTAGTCGCACCTGTTTGCATAAAAGGATTACGATAGGATTGCATTTCTTCCTCGGTTAACTGCCGCATGACTTCTTGCGGAATTACTTTATCAATAAAAGAAGCGCCATTCAGCACGTTATCTTGCAAGTTGAACAATTGTTCTTGGAAGGGCAAGGAAATATCGTCACCGTTTAACGAACGCAGGAATGCTTCGTAAAACACTAATCCTTGACAATTTTTTTCATGCCGCATCGCATAATCAAAACCAATCACTGAGCCCCAACCGTGCATAATCAACGTGATGCGTTTTAATCCTAATGTTTCAATGAATTTCTCAATGTACTTAATGTGATCGAAGACGGTATAAGCAATATCCGGCTTATCGGATTTACCAAAACCGATTAAATCCGGTGCAATACAGCGGCCTAGTGGTGCTAAATGTGGAATAATATTACGCCACACAAAGCACGACATGGGCACACCATGCAAAAACAAGATCGGCTGACCCGATCCTGCTTCCACATAATGCATCTTGGATCCATAAACCTCAGCATATTGCGAGGGATAAGTCAGCCTTTCTATTATTTCTTCGTCCATCATAACGGTTCATCCTTATGCTGCTTGAGCAAAGTCAAATAATTCCCTTAATACCACGGAATACGTCACAAAACCAACTGTATCGCTGGATTTCACATCCGCGAGCAGTTTTTGCCAACGATCCATTAAAAATTGATAACGGTGAATCCAAATGTCGATTCGCTCTTCAATGCTTTTCTCTTTCGTATCTTTTATCTTCATGGATAAGACACGGACACTGAGTTTGCGTTGGACACGATCCAAGTCATCACGGAAACCGGCACGAGCTAATTCATCCCATTGATTTTCAACCACGTAAGAATTCATCAACTCTCTCAACCAATTTAATTCTAAACGGTTGCCGAGCAGATAATACGTTTTAGCGACTTCGAATAAATCTAATTCGTATTTATGCGCGGCTTCAGCAATATCCAGCGAAGTAAATAGCGTATTGCAAGCGGCGACACTTTTCGCTAGTTTTTCGGGAACCGCTTGTTCGATTAAATAATCTAGCGCAATATCGTGGGCTTCTTTGTCTGGACCATCTAACAATTGAGGTAATTGTGTAATGAGCTTATTGATAGACGGAGAAAAATCATCAATATTTTTCTGAATATCTAGACCTGGTTTTCGATTACGTAAAAACCAACGCGTCGCCCGACGGATAAGATAGTAAATTTGCAACATCATGCGGTATTGAATCATGGTGCTGATTTTGTAATCCAGAGAAGTAATCTGATGCCATAAATCTTCCAGGCGATAAATACTTTCTGCCACACAGAATGCTCGTACGATAAACGCTAGTGAAGCACCTGTTTCGCGTTGTAAGCGTTCGACAAAATTAATCCCCATGCGATCTGTGATGGCTTTACATAATTGCGTGGAGACAATTTCTCGACGCAGGCTATGTTCTTTGATGGCAGGCAGATAATTTTCTCGTAATGGTTTCGGAAAAGCGGTTAGTAAATATTTATCAAAATAAGCATCGTCTGGAATATTACTCAAGAGCAAGTCATGTTTTAAATACATCTTGCAATACGCCATCAACATCGCAATTTCGGGGCGTGTGAGGGGCTTGTTATTTGCTTTGCGCTCTAGCAAAGTTTTATCATCCGGCAGGTATTCTAATTCGCGATTTAAGTGACCTGCTTTTTCTAACTCGCTCATGTAATGCCGGAATAAGTCCATGGTTTGCTGTGAGACCGAGGCTTCTAAGCTCAGCATTTGCGTTTGATCATAATTATCCAGCAACACTAACTCACCCACTTCATTGGTCATTTTCTCGAGCAATTTATTCCGCTGCTCGCGAGTCATTTCTCCTTCTGCTATCAGGCGATTTAATAAGATTTTGATATTGACTTCATGATCTGAACAATCAACGCCTGCAGAATTGTCAATAAAGTCTGTATTCACAATACCGCCTTGCAAGGAATATTCAATGCGTGCTAGCTGCGTCATCCCTAAGTTGCCACCTTCTGCAATCACACGGGCTGTCAATTCGGAGGCGTTAACACGAATACCGTCGCTTGTGCGATCACCTACTTCTGCATGTGATTCTTCGGTGGCTTTCACGAAGGTACCGATACCACCGTTCCAAATTAAATCCACCGGTGCTCGTAGCATGGTACGGATTAACTCATTTGGCGTCATGCTATCTTGTTTCGTATCCAGCACTTGTTTCATCTCTGGTGTCAGCTTAATCGATTTCGCTGAACGTTCAAACACACCACCACCAGGAGAAATTAATTCTGGATTGTAATCCATCCACGTCGAGCGCGGTAAATTGAATAAGCGTTTTCTTTCTTCATAACTACGCGCAGGGTTAGGATTAGGATCTAAAAAAATATGCATGTGATTAAATGCACCAACGAGTTTGATATGCTGGGACATTAACATGCCATTGCCAAATACGTCACCGCTCATATCGCCGATGCCAATCACGGTGAAATCATCTTTCTCTGGATCAATCCCTAATTCACGGAAATGACGTTTGACTGAGACCCACACGCCACGGGAGGTAATACCCATTTTTTTATGATCGTATCCCGCTGAACCGCCAGAAGCAAACGCATCATCTAACCAGAATTTATATTGCTGAGCGATACCATTAGCAATATCCGAAAACGTTGCTGTGCCTTTGTCTGCTGCGACAACGAGATAAGGATCATCTTCATCATAACGAACGACTTTCGGCGGTGGTACAATCGTGCCTTCTTTAATATTGTCTGTGATATCTAATAAGCCACTGATGAAGGTGGAATAGCAATACACGACTTCTTTCATGTAATCATCACGGCTCATGGTCGGTGTTTGCAGTTGTTTAACAACAAAGCCACCTTTCGCCCCTTCTGGCACAATCACCGTATTTTTCACTTGCTGGGCTTTCATCAACCCGAGCACTTCCGTACGAAAATCTTCACGTCGATCCGACCAACGTAAGCCACCACGCGCTACTTTACCAGCACGTAAGTGCACACCTTCGACGCGGGGTGAATAGACGAAAATTTCAAATTTAGGTCTGGGTAAGGGTAAATCTGAAATAGCATTCGGATCAAATTTCAAAGAAATATAAGGCTTCGGACTGCCATTGGCAAAGGTTTGGAAATAATTCGTTCGCAGGGTGGCTTGAATGACTTCTAACAGTCGACGCAAAATGCGGTCTTCATCTAGACTGGTCACCTTATCTAAGGCTTGCTCTATTCCCGAAATTAATTCAGCAGGATCAGGATGTTGATGGCGCTGAATGACAGGATCAAAACGTAAGATGAATAACTGCACGAGTAATTTCGTAATTTCCGCATGATTGATGAGTGCTTGTTCAATATAGTTTTGACTAAAGGTGAAGCCGGTTTGACGCAGATATTTAGTATAAGCCCGTAACATGGCAGTTTCTTGCCAGGTCAGATTGGATTCTAATACTAAGCGGTTAAAACCATCATTTTCAGCGTGATTAAACCAAATCTTAGTAAAAGCTTCTTGGAAAATATCTTTAACATTCTCGATATCCAATACTTTATTCACAGCATACGTCATGTCAAAATCATTAATCCATACACAACTGCCGTCTTTAAATTTTACTTCATGTGGACGTTCACCAATAATGCGTAAACCCATGTTTTCTAAGATAGGCAAGACATCGGACAAGACAATGGTTTCTTCAGCATGAAAAAGTTTCAAACTCACCGTATGACCATTATTTGAATAACTAAACAACATCCCTAGCGGATGTTCTTTAGAAAGTGCTTCAATTTTTTCAATGTCTTCTAATGCTTCACGCGGCGAATACGATTCGATGTAACTCGCGGAAAAAGCTCGATGATAGCGATTGAAATACTGCAGACCTTCCACTTCGCCAAAATGTTCGACTAATTGATCTCTTAATACATCTGACCAGGAACGTGCAATGGCAATGAGTTTATTTTCAATTTCATCCACTTGATATTCGATCGGTGTTTTAGGGTTCACGCGGATAAGATAATGAATACGTGCTAGTACCGAGGCAGAAAAGTAAGTAGTGAAAGTACATTCAAGGCCTTGGAACGCTTTCATCAAAATATCTTGCATCTCATACGCTAAGTCAGTCGTGAAGTTTTCGCGCGGCACATAGACTAAGCAAGAAAAATAGCGATAAAAAACATCACGTCGCACTAATAAACGCACACGCTTGCGTTCTTTTAACTGAATGATAGATAAAGTTAAATAGAATAAATCTTCATGTGTTGCTTGAAATAAATCATCGCGCGGTAACGTTTCTAGAATATGAACAGCTTCTTTGCCATCGTGACTATCCAGCGGAAAGCCTAATTCTTGTAATACCTTATCCACCTTATGCCGCAAAAAAGGAATTTGTCGCGGGCTAGAGTTATAAGCAGTCGACGTATAAAGACCGACAAAGCGATGCTCGCCAATTAACTCCCCTTTTTCATTAAACCGTTTGATGCCGATATAATCGGTAT
>SCTP01000353.1 GCA_004322325.1 Gammaproteobacteria bacterium
TTTCTTTTGAAGGCAAAGAATGAATAGGTGAGAAAGCAATTATTTTTGATACATTTTGATTCTCAGCAGTAATAAGAGTAAATTTGCGCGAACAAGCATGCAGTTTGGTAGCATTATTAGCTATAAAATCTGCTAACTCAGGACAAGATGAAAGAGTTTGTTTAAGAAAATCTATATCGTCACCGCAATCATGATAAAGAAAATAGATAGCATCTCTGAAGGTTTTCTTTCGCGCATCAACAGCTCCAACTTGATAAATATGTGCTGGTTCTTTATCAAAAACAGCATCAAATTCAAGAGTTAATTTCATTAACTCAGCATCATTTTTAATCATATTCACAAGACGAGGGTCTTTTGATACTGAAGCAAAAAGGAATCTTATATGCTTAATGCAAAAGGAAGTAGCTTGTGCCACATTATCATCATTATCGGTGGATTTTGGTGTAGGGTTTCTTGAGTTCATGATTTATCTTTCTTTTAATAAATAATAATTTGGCTGTATGTTATATGGCCATTATTTGTAAATCAAGCAAAAAAACAGCAAAAAATGACAAAACTAGTAGGTAGAGCTCGTTTTATTTTCACTTACGCTTCTTTATTCAATATCTTATCGATATGTCTTTCTTCTAATTATAGCGCTTAATAAAGGAAAACCTACTTTCCTTTATTAACGCTCTTGCTTAATAAAACTTATTTAGAATGAGTTCGAAATGGTTTTCATCCTAAGAATGACAATTTCAAGTAAGCTTCTTTACCGCCTTATGTATCCTTTCCGCCGCCTCCACCAGTTTTTCCATCGACGTCGTATAACAAAGCCGAATGTGATCAGCCACCCCAAACGCTGATCCCGGGATCACGACGATTTCTGCCTCATCGAGAAGAAATTCCGCCAATTCGATATCATTCGTTACCCCTTTGGCTGGATTGAGCAATCCCTTAATTGATGGAAAAGTATAAAACGTCCCATCCGAAGGCAAACATTTAATCCCCGGCATTTTTTGCAATTCACCGACAATAAAATCATGACGCTCTTTATACGCCTGCGTCATCCTCCGCACACATGCTTGATCACCTTCAAGTGCTTCCAACGCTGCATATTGCGAAATACTGCACGGACTCGATGTGTTTTGCGATTGCGCTTTTTTCATCGCCGCGATCACATTCATAGGTCCTGCTGCATAACCAATGCGCCAACCAGTCATGGCGTAGGTTTTTGAAACACTATTGATCACCACCGTTCGATCATATAATTCAGGACACGCATTCACGATATTAGTAAACGGCGTTTGGTTCCATAAATGATGCTCATAGATATCATCCGTCACAATCCAAACCTGCGGATGACGTAATAACACTTCACCCAATGCCTTCAACTCTTTCTCCGAATAAGCCATGCCAGAAGGATTGCTCGGGCTATTTAAAATAATTAGCCGTGTTTTATGCGTAATCGCCGCTTCAAGCTGCGCCGGTGTGATTTTAAAATGCTGCTCCATCCCTGCTGAAACAAATACAGGCTTTCCATCCGTCAATAAAATCATCTCTGGATACGAGACCCAATAAGGCGCAGGAATGATCACTTCATCACCCGGATTTACTACCGCCGAAAAAAAATTATAAAGACTATGTTTCGCTCCACCCGAAATAAGAATTTGATTAAGTTCATAGTGCAAACGGTTTTCTCGCGCCATTTTATTAATCACCGCTTGCTTTAAGCTTTTTATCCCATCCACCGCCGTATATTTAGTATGCCCTTGCTGAATCGCTTTGATAGCTGCCATTTTAATCGCCTCCGGCGTATCGAAATCAGGCTCGCCAATGCTTAGATTGATTATCTTTTTACCAGCCGCCTGTAACGCTTCTGCCCGGGCAGCCGCAGCAATCGTAGAAGAAGGTTTAATCCGTTGGACGCGTTCTGCTAACGCATTCTCATGGACGTGTAAACTTTTTGTGCTAGCCATGCTATGATCTCACTTATGTTAGTATTGGATGAATTAAATGCCTCAAGCATTTGAAGTACATGCAGAATTTACCCCCGCCGGCGATCAACCCACTGCCATTAAGCAACTGGTTGAAGGCATTCAGCAAGGTCTGGCTCATCAAACCTTATTAGGCGTCACTGGTTCGGGAAAAACATTTACCATGGCGAATGTCATTGCTGCCATCCAACGTCCCACGCTTATCTTAGCCCCCAATAAAACCTTGGCAGCTCAATTATACGGTGAGATGAAAGCGTTTTTCCCCAACAATGCCGTGGAGTATTTTGTCTCTTATTACGATTACTATCAACCCGAAGCTTACGTTCCTTCATCCGATACCTATATTGCCAAAGATGCTTCCATCAACGAACACATCGAACAAATGCGTCTTTCTGCCACGAAAGCGCTGCTGGAACGCCGTGATGCAGTCATTGTCGCCACCGTTTCGGCTATTTATGGTTTAGGCGATCCGCGTATGTACCTCAGTATGGTGATGCACCTGGATCGTGGTGATAAAGTGGATCAACGTTATATTTTGCGCCGCCTTGCGGAATTGCAATATACGCGAAATGATATTGACTTACATCGCGCCACCTACCGCGTGCGCGGTGATGTCATTGATGTTTACCCGGCAGAATCAGACAGTGAAGCCGTACGAATTGAATTATTTGGGGATGAAATTGAAAATTTATCCTATTTTGATCCCCTCACTGGCGAAGTACTGCGCCGCGTTCCGCGTTTGACGATTTATCCGAAATCCCATTACGTTACGCAACGCGATACGATTATTAAAGCGCTTGATCAAATCAAACTAGATTTAAGAGCACGGTTAGAAGAATTATATAAATTAAATAAATTAGTCGAAGCGCAACGGCTCG
>SCTP01000051.1 GCA_004322325.1 Gammaproteobacteria bacterium
CCCCACGAATGCAGCCCCCACTTTTCAAGGCAAATCACATCTTGGCGATTACTCTGATTCACTCATGGAGCTTGATGCTAATGTTGGCCGCATCATGGACACCATTCGTGCTGAAGCACCGAATACGATCGTGATTTTGACAGCAGACAACGGTGCTTGGCTTGACGCCTACCCTGATGCGGGTACAACCCCTTTCCGCGGTGAAAAAGGTTCGCCATTTGAAGGGGGTTGGCGCGTACCTGGCATCATGTGGTGGCCGAACCATATTCAAGCTGGTTCCCAATTCCATGAAATGATGTCCCATATCGATTGCTGGGCAACACTCGCCACGATGGTTGGATTGCAACCGCCACCGCACGATTGGGTCGATAATAATGGTAAAGGCATTTATTTTGATAGTATGGATAATAGTGCCTACATTTTAGGAAAATCCCAGCATTCTGCTCGTACCTCGTGGGTTTATATCGATGGCGAAACTTTTCAAGGGGTACGCGCCGATATTCGAGGAGGTCCAAGCGAACCCTGGGTAAATATTGCGTGGAAATACCTCTACACGGCAAGAGATTCCTGGTTAGGGGTAGAAGCCAATCTAGGAGCGATTGGTGCCCTCTACAACCTGACAATGGATCCTTACGAAAAATATGACATGATCTTCAACGGCGCAGCGCCTGCCCGCGTTTTAACGTCTTCGCCAGGCCGATATGCGGGAGAAGATAATGGTTGGGTGATGGCGCTTCTTGGTCCTGTGATTATCGATTTCGATAAATCAATTATGAAGTATCCTAACCTCAAACGATATCCAGGTGGTGCTTCCACAGACTTGATTCCAAATTTGCAAATGCCTAGCAACCCGCTGCCATTATTAGAGCCACAAAACATGCCGCATAGTGGCCCTATCGGCGGTTAGTTGTAAGGTAAAAAGACAAAAGGAATATGCTTAGGGCATATTCCTTTTTTATTAAATCGCTGAAAGAGGTAGACTTGGATTTTGAAACCCGGTACATTGACGGGCTTTAATTTTATTGAGCTTATATGCAACGAAAAACAAAATTATTTCAAAATAAATTAATTGTCAAAAAATCCCCCACCCATGGTTATGGCGTATTTGCGGGGAAAACCATAAAAAAAGGCGAAAAAATTGAAGAATGCTATATTATTATCTCAAAAGGAGGAGATAAAGTTCTTGAAGATTATTATTTTGATGCAAGAGGGAAAAACGCCATCTTTACCGGTTTTGGCATTATTTATAATCATTCGGACGAGCCGAATGCTGATTACACTATCAATGTAAAAAAACGGGTAGCCACTATCAAAGCAGCAGAAATAATTCGTAAAGGAGAAGAAATTTTTGTTTCTTATGGCGAAAAATGGTTCAGTAGTCGTGGCTTAAAGCCAAAAGAGCGCCGCAAAAAAAGAAAATGAATATGATAAGTTGTATAATAGGGAGAAACAATTAATAAAAGGAATTTTATATGAAAGTGATTGCTGAGCTCTCGGTTACTCCTATCGGCGTAGGATTATCTTTATCAAAATACATTGTAGAGTGTGAGCGAATTTTAAAAAATAAAAAATTAACTATCCAATTACATGCGGAAGGTACCAATATAGAAGGAGAATTGGATGAAGTATTTGAGGCAATAAAATCTTGTATTGAAGCCGTACATCAGCTGGGTGCTCCTCGTCTCATGACAAATATTAAGATCAGCAGCCGCACGGACAAAATTGAAAAAATGGCAGACAAGATTCAAAGCGTTGAAAAGCAACTATAAACCCCATGCTTTTTTATACAGTAAGCTGTAGAATTCTCTAGGTAAAATCTCATTTTAAAACAACAAGCTTGGAGAATGACATGAATTTATTTAAAAACAAACAATTAGCTGGCATCGTATGCGGTGCGCTATTGATTTCAGGATGTACAGCAACAAATCCTTATACGGGCGAAAAACAAGTCAGTGATACGACCATCGGTGCAGGCGTCGGGACAGCAGGTGGTGCGGCTTTGGGAGCTTTAGTAGGCGGTGAACGAGGCGCATTGATTGGCGGAGCGTTGGGAGCCATTACGGGTGGTACCATTGGCCATATGATGGATAATGAAAATGAAGAACTGCGGCAGGCATTAGTCGGAACCGGTGTGCAAGTTCATAAGGTGGGTAATGCTATCCAACTCGTCATGGCATCGGATGTGACATTTGATACCAATCAATATGACGTACGTTCTAACTTTTATCCCACATTAAATGCAGTTGCGACAGTGTTCAAGAAATATGATAAGAATAGCATCACGATCACGGGCTATACTGATAACAGTGGTGGAGACGCTTACAATCAAACGCTTTCTGAGGAGCGAGCAAGAAGTGTGGGTGATTATTTGATTTCTCAAGGTGTACCTGCCAATCGAATTTTCACCAATGGTTTTGGCAAGCGCAATCCTATCGCTTCCAATGCAACGGCAGCAGGCAGAGCAATGAATCGTCGGGTGGTGATTACTTTGCGGCCTATTTCTTAAGTTCCCATCTAGAAAGCCTTATGGGATTTTTTCTCATAAGGCTTTATCTCTATACGCTGACAAGGCAAGCATTCAGGGTAATAACGATTAATAAAATCTAACATTTTTTCTCGTATTTCAACACGAAGATTCCACAGTTCGCCAGGCGTTGCAGCGCTGACTAAAATTCGCAATTCAATACAATGTTCTTTAAAATCCGTTAATTGTAAATTATATACTTCCTTATCCCATAAGGTAGACAAGTGTAGTTGCTTTTTTAATTCATCTCTTAAGGCTTGCAAAGGCAAAGAATAATGGCCGTATAAGAATATGGTACCAATGAGATTAGTTTTTTTATAAGTCCAATTTTGAAAAATATGGTCAATGAAATAATTAGCAGGAACAATAATTCGTCTCGCATCCCAAATTCTAACCACCACGTAACTCATGGTAATTTCTTCAATCGTGCCATATTCATTTTCAATAATAACAACATCGTCAATTTTAATAGGCTGAGAAAAAGCTAAACCAAAGCTAGTAAAAATAATGCTTAATGGTTTTTGAGCGGCAAAGCCAAGAATAGCGGTAATAAGTCCCGTTGAAGCGAGTAAGCTAATACCAACATTTCGTGCATG
The DNA here is from genome assembly GCA_004322325.1 of Gammaproteobacteria bacterium. Classification (GTDB taxonomy): domain Bacteria; phylum Pseudomonadota; class Gammaproteobacteria; order DSM-16500; family DSM-16500; genus Aquicella. The sequence continues at coordinate 3,121 of SCTP01000051.1, forward strand.
GTTAAAGATGAGCAAGATAGCTGAAATAGTAATGATAGTTATAATAAAGGTCAGTAGCTGCCTAATCATTTTTATTTTAGTAAATTGCGCTTTTAGCCCTTCAATATTGGTGTATTTTTCATTTACTGTGTAATAATAAAACCATGTTTCAGAAAAACGAAGTATGTGTGCAATAAACCAACCGGTAAGCGCTACTACTGTGCCATAGGTTATCTTTAGC
>SCTP01000052.1 GCA_004322325.1 Gammaproteobacteria bacterium
GCGGAAGCAGAGCAAGGGTATCTTGAATTTTTACGACTTCACCCCGAAGAAGTGACCGCGCTACATTGGTTAGGGTTGCTGTACGCAGAACAAGGCGAGTTAGATAAAGCCCAATACTATATCGAACAAGCCATCGCGCTCTCTCCTGATGAACCTACTTTCGTATTGCATTTAGCGAATATTTTTAAAGCCAAGCAATTACTTCCTCAGGCACAGCAGTTGTTGGAAACGTTAGTTAGTCAGCATGCCAATTTTCCTGCTGCTTTTAATAACTTGGGAACGATTTATGTTGCGCAAGGCAAATGGCAGCCGGCGATTGATGCTTATCAAGCCGCTATTCACCTCCAATCCAATTACGCAGATGCTTATTACAATCTCGGTCTTGCGCTTAGCAAAGCAGGGCGTCAACGCGAAGCAGAAAATGTTTTTTCATCGCTCCTGGAATTAAATCCACAACACGTAGGCGGTCATTTTCAATTAGGTCGCCTTTTCATGCAGCAAAACCAGTATCCTGATGCGATCGAACATTTTTCAAAAATAGAGCAAGCTCATCCATTTCATTTTGAAACACAAACAAATCTCGCCACGTGTTATCTCGCATTAGGACAATTAAATGAAGCAAAAGCGCATTACTTGAAAGCATTAACGATCACTGCCAATGATACGCAAGTTTTATTTAATCTAGGTGTGATCCAAGCGCAGCAAGGTTTTATTCAGGAGGCAATGGATTTTTATCGGCAAGTGGTTCAAATCGATGCGGATGCGTACGATGCCCATAATAATCTGGCTTATTTATATCTGATGATGAAAGAAAACAAGGCTGCTTTATCGCATCTTCGCGATATGCTACGTCTTCAACCCAATAATGAAGCAGTTCGTCATACAATGCATATTTTGGCGCAAGATAAAAAACTATCGCAATCACCACCTGACTATGTTCGTTCCCTGTTTAATTCATACGCGGGCCATTATGATGCACATCTGGTGAAAACATTGCATTACCATTTGCCTGCTTTGTTTTATAAAATGATCCAAACTATTCCGGGTGATAAATCAGAGGCGTGGGATATTGTAGATTTGGGTTGTGGAACAGGGTTGTGTGGTGAGGAATTTAAGCCGCTGGCAAAATCGCTTGTCGGGGTTGATCTATCGGAAAAAATGTTAGCCGTTGCGGCTCGGAAAAAGCTGTATGATCAATTAGTTTTATCAGACATACTGAGTTTTTTAGAAAAAACTGATAAAAAATACCACTTGATTATGGCCGGCGATGCGTTGGTTTATACGGGCGATCTCGCCCCTCTTTTTGCGGCAGCAGCAAATACCCTTAAGGCAGGTGGTTTTTTTATCTTCAATGCCGAAATTAGTGAAAAAGAAGATTATCTCTTAACCACTTCGGGCCGATTTGCTCATAGCAGAGCATATTTGGATCAATTAGCTTTGCAGAATCAGCTGATTATTTTACAGTATCAAGTAGCAGTGATCCGAACACAGGACCAACAACCAGTATGGGGGCACTTGTATCTATGCGGCAATACTACTTACCCATCAGCTTAGCGATGCTAGCCATTCTATCATTAACCGCTTGCACCCATCCCATTCCCAACAATGACTTCGGGCAAGAGCATTGGCGGCAATATGTGGACGTGAACCCCAATCAGTGGACCCGTGGGGCGGATCGTTGGTTTTTTACGGGCGAGCCGAATGATACCGAATTAGCAAATCGTGATGCACCTTATACCGCTGCCATGAGTTCAATGAACGTTCGTATTCCAGATATCGCCAGCCGGGTTCGGGTCAAGGGTGATTTCCAAGTCCAACTTTATGGCACCCAAGAACATGCGAATGCGTATCTAACGGGTCCGAATGCAGCCTTGCAAGCGGTTGCTGTGGAAGTGCGAGGTGATACAGTGTACGTGCATCAAACTCAGCCCATGTCATCTGACATAATGCATCAGGTGATTGTGCGTATTGGGATTAAGACGTTGCATGCGCTAACGCAAATGGGCAACGGTCGGATTGAAGCGATTGGGATGAGCAGTGAGGATCTCTGCATTGCTACCACAGCCGATGCGTGTGGCGCTATTTATTTAGCCGGTCGCGTGAATGTGAAACGCGTGACGCAAGGAGGGTACGGTGCGATTACAGTGGTAGGGGCGAATGCGTTAAATCTTGATATTGTGTCTACTGGTTCAGGGCCAGTTAATATGAGTGGGAATTTAGGTATTCGCTCGATTACCCATCATGGCAAAGGGAATATTAATATTATTGGTACTAATAGTTATCCCATGCAAATTGATACCGATGGTAGCGGAAAAATTGGTATTTACGGTTGTGCCAATTTAAAAAATATCACTGCAAAAGATAATACAGCGGTATACGCTTACCCCATTGCCACCGATACTTTGTCTGTGATAGCAAAGAATAATGCCCGCATTGGTTTGTCAGGACATGCACTTAACCTTTCTGTCGAGACATATAATGCTTCTCGTTTTGAGGGGCGTAATTTGTGTGCGCAAAATGCTTATGTCAAAGCATTCGGTGCATCGCATATTAATGTGACAGCGAGTAGCAAGATTTTTGCTTCTGCTAGCCCGAATAGCAGTGTTTATTTTTATGGTCCGGCGAATTTATTATCTTCTTTCCCTGGGACGAATGAGCATGTTATTGCAATGGGTTACCCGACTTGGTGCAATTACAATAGCGAATATCGGCCATATAATTACACGTATTCGCATGGCAGAGAGAATTTTTTGTATGTGTATAAGGTAAAGCGGCCAGTGCGAGCAGGCTATAAAGATGAGTAGCTTAACTTAGTACACATCAACTTTAATCCCGAAGCAGCATCAAATTGACGATAAATGGGGCTCGCGAGTGGAATAATTGTCAACTCCACGGTTGGATTAACAATCGCACTCATGATATGTCCGCCGATCACATTGTATTCTTCAGTACCAAGCGCTGCATGAATATGAATAAAGCGTTGTTCCTCTACGACAGTAATGTTGCCATTGAGGGAAATGAGTTCATACATGCCGGTAAATAATTTGGTTTGGTATTGCTGCGTTTTCAAGTTGTAATAAGCAACACTCACATCATCCAGCCCACCTAACCCGCTAATCGAAGCAGAAGGCAGTTTAGCATCATTGGCACAGCGTAAAATGCTTTCAAATAAATTTTCACCGGCGGCGAGTTTTAAGATGAAAGGCTTGTCATAGCCAATCATTTTTTCACCGGAACGAGAATCAATGATGGCGATGGGGATTGAGGCAGTGTTGCTCATGAGTTGGTCCTTAGTAAATGATTAAGAATAAATGATCTTATCAAACCTACTTTAAAGATGCTTATCTTTTCCTAAAGACTGTGATTTACACCACTCCAATTCGTATCATTCGTACGAAATGGAGTGGTGTAAATGGATTTTCTTAAGAATAAATCATCTTATCAAACACACTACCCATTTGCCCGCTGATCAAACGAAAGATATCAGGCTGACCACCATATTCTTTGTATTCTGTCGTATGAAATTCTTTTTCCATGGCATCTTGTAAATTACCCAAGCCATCTACTAAGCCTAATTTCAACGCCGACTGGCCTGTCCAGAAGTCACCCGTAAACAAGATAGCAGGATCCGCCTTCAACTTGCCTTTGCGCCCTGCTAACACCGCTTGCGCAAAGTTTTGGTGTACTTCTGACATCACCTGATTAATTTTTTGAAGATCAGCAGGACTTTGTGGCAAGAAAGGATCTAAGCGATCTTTATCTGTCCCCGCTGTATAAACACGTCGCTCAATCCCTATTTTCTTCATCAGCTCCACAAAGCCAAAGCCTTTCATGATCACACCAATCGATCCTGTCAGTGTATTGGGGTTCACATAAATCTCATCACCGGCCACCGCTACATAATAGGCGCCCGACGTTAACATATCTTCTCCCACAACGATCACTTTCTTGTGATAGCGCTTCTTCAACGAAACAATCGCATCGTGAATAATCGCCGCTTGCACCGGTGTGCCGCCAGGGGAGTTTATGTCTAATACTACCCCTAACGTATTTTTATCCGTCAAAGCGTCTTCGAGCGTCGGGATGAGTTGCGCGCCTGAAAAATCTCGGTCCGGCGCAATCATGCCATCTAGACGGATGAGTGCGACATATTTCTCGCCTCTCAGGCCACTGGGAGCAGAGGGAGCGCCTAAATAACTAAAGATACTGATGACCAAGTAGACAAATAATGCAAACCAAGCGACAAATCGTATATTTTTCCACCGACGCTCGGCACGTTTTTCTTTTAATAAGTCATTCACCAAGATAGAAGTAACGTCTTCATTTTTTAGTTCTTGCATATTTTTTTCTGTCCTATAGTTTTAATCGTGTCAAAGTGTCGTTATAATCCGCCAAACTAAATTTTAGTTCTACATAATTTTAACTGTAACAAACTCACGGAAGGAGATAGCGTGCGAAGAGTACAATCTACCTTGTTTGCTTTACTGGCCGCAAGTAGTGCGGCGTATGCAGACACCACATTAAACCTGACCTCTGGTGTTTCTCCCATTAGCCACGATATATACCAATTGCACATGGCTGTCTTCTGGCTGTGCGTCATCATTGGTATCGGGGTCTTTGGTACCATGTTTTATTCCATTGTCCACCATCGGAAGTCCAAAGGGTTCAAACCTGCCCAATTTCATTCTTATCCTTGGCTTGAAATTACCTGGACAATTATTCCTGCTGTCATCTTGATTCTCATGGCGGTGCCTGCGACTAAGGTATTGCTTAATATGAATAATTATGACAAAGACGAACTCACCATTAAGGTAACCGGTTACCAATGGAAATGGCGTTATGAGTATATGGAAGATGGCATTACTTTTTTTAGTAATCTGTCGACGCCGATTGAGCAAATGCACAATCAAGTGCCAAAGGGGCCGGATTATTTGCGTGAAGTGGATCATCCTTTAGTCATTCCTATTCATAAAAAAGTACGCTTTTTGGTGACGTCTAACGATGTGAACCATGCTTGGTGGGTGCCTGATTTCGGAATCAAACGTGATGCCATTTCAGGATTTATCAATGAAGCCTGGACGATTGTCGATAAACCCGGCATTTATCGCGGTCAATGCGCGGAATTGTGTGGGATTAATCATGCGTTCATGCCGATTGTCGTCATCGCCACCACTGAGCAAGGTTATAAAGACTGGGTGGCGCAGCAAAAAGGTCAGGCAACGCAAGGAGAGGCGGATGTTAATAAAGAATGGACGATGCAGGAGTTGATGAAGCAGGGTGAACAAGTTTACACGCGCATTTGTGCGGCCTGTCATCAACCCAATGGAGCAGGATTGCCGCCTACCTTCCCAGCATTAAAAGGTAGTAAGGTGGCAACAGGGCCGATCGCCAATCATGTGAACACTGTGTTTAACGGTGTATCGAGCACAGCGATGCAGGCGTTTAAAAATCAATTGAGCGATGTGGAGCTGGCAAGTGTTATTACGTATGAGCGGAATGCCTTTGGTAATAATACCGGTACGCTTGTGCAGCCGATACAGATTAAAGCGCTCCGTGATGGGAAATCGATAACAGATGCTTTAGCGACGAACGCAACGAGTGCAGCAAAAGCGGTATCTACTCCTGCGCCAGCAGCGGCAGCAAAACCAGCTGCTTCACCAGCGGATGAGTTGAAAGCAGCGATGGTGCGCGGTGAGAAAGTATATATGGGCACTTGCGCTGTTTGCCATCAACCAACAGGATTAGGCATGCCGCCAACTTTCCCTGCGCTAAAAGGTAGTGCAATTGCGACTGGACCAGTGGCAGGACATATCCATCAGGTGATGAATGGTAAGCCGGGTACAGCCATGCAAGCGTTCAAAGATCAGTTTAGCGATCAAGAGCTCGCCGATGTCATTAC
>SCTP01000053.1 GCA_004322325.1 Gammaproteobacteria bacterium
CGCCCTCGATCTTCATAAAGACACGGTGAAAGTAATTTTTACTGGTTCCTCGCAAGAAGGATTAAGACGCATGTTCTCACTAGCTAAGGCACCCTTTTTTCACTTTGGTCAAAACCTTCCTTTCCCTGAGCTAGATCGCCATTTCACCGACCACCTTATCAAAGTATTCTATACCGCTACTAAACGTAAGCTCGATAATGATGAATTATGGGAAATTTTTCAAGAAATGCAAAAGATACCTCAGCTTGTTAGAGCATTAGTAGAACGTATTGCATTAAATCCAACACTGAGCCTTGAAGAAGCAAAAACACAGCTGCTAGCCGATGTATTTAATGATCGCGCTTTTGCCAATAGCTGGGAACAATGTTCCGCATTAGAGCGGCTACTACTGCATGAAATTGCCACCGGAAGCAGCACACTCTTTGCCATGCATACCCGCAGTAGGCTAGCTAAAACCTTGGGTATTTCAAGTTTATCTGTCCCTTCTGTACAATCCGCTCTACGCATTCTTCAGCGCAAAGAGTTAATTGGACAATATGCTGAACGTAATGGATATTACATTGATGACCCCAACTTTAAAAATTGGCTCACCCAAACAACATCTGTTTAATCTTATCCCGCCCCACTACCCGTGCAAATTCATTAAAGACAATGAAGATAAAAAACACCATCAGCAACCACAACTCACACGTCCAAAATTCAGGCGTCCCCAACTCATCTAAATGAAATTGATACGCAATCATCCAGTCGTGGGATTGATGATAAAGATGCAAAATATTATCGATATTCCAAACTAAAAAAATAGAAATATTATAAACAATCGATTTCCACACAATGTTATAAATAAGCGGCTTATTTGGAAAAAGATTTACAAAAGGCAGGGCATTAATGACTATTAGGACTTTCCCTATTACCAATGCACTAATGGTGATAGAAAAATAAGTAAAATAACGAAACCCCGTCGGCCTACACATGAGACCAGACGTAAAATAAATGAGTACAAACGCAATCCAAAAATAAATAATCGCGGGAATCACCTGAGGCAGCTCTTTTCTTAGCCATTTTAATCCTTGAAACATAACTCATCCTTGCATTTTGTCCCTCTCTACCCTAACATAAGTTTTGGCCTTATATCAAAATCGCAGGATCGCTTTCGTTATGGATTTTTACCAGCGCTGCGTACAATTGTTGGCTATCGCTCTACCCATCTGCTTATCCGCTTGCATGGTCGGCCCTAACTTTCATCAGCCTGACGCGCCCAACGTATCGCGCTACACTGAAACGCCTTTGCCCATGAAAACAGCGAGCACGCCTTCGGCAGGACAGGTGGGAAAGCCGCAATTGTACGTTTATCAACAAACTATCCCAGCAGAGTGGTGGTATTTATTCCATTCGCCTGAAATTAATCACCTGGTGGAAAAAGGGTTAGCGAATAGTCCCAACTTAGCCTCCGCTATGGCTGCTTTGCGCCAAGCACAAGAAACACTCAATGCGCAAATTGGAAATTCACTTTTTCCTGCTTTTGATGCGCTCGGCTCAGGTGAAAGACAACGCGCTGCTCAAACGCCCGGTTCAAGTAGCAGCGTTTTTAATACCGTCAATGCTTCCGTCAATGTCTCCTACACACTTGATGTTTTCGGTGGAGCAAGGCGCCAAATTGAAGCCTTGCAAGCTCAAGTCGATTATCAACAATTTCAATTGCTCGCGGCTTATTTGACTTTAACCACCAATATTGTCACGACGGCCGTCACCATTGCGTCATTAGAAGAACAAATTGAAGCAACACGTGCATTAGTGAAAGATGAAGAACAACAACTGACCATCATTCAAAAACAATTTCACTTGGGCGGCATTGCTGATACCACGGTGTTAACGCAACAAACATTAGTCGAACAAACACGCGCGACGTTACCGCCGCTAGAAAAATCACTCTCTCAATCCCGACATGCACTTTCTGTTCTGGTGGGTGATTATCCGGATGAAAAAATATCTCCCATTCGCTTAGAAGCCTTAGTTTTACCCACCAAATTACCGGTTAGCTTGCCTTCAGACTTAGTGCGTCAACGCCCTGATGTGCGTGCTTCGGAAGCCTTATGGCATGCGGCTAGCGCTCAAGTTGGTGTCGCCACGGCCAATTTATTTCCTCAGTTTACTATCACAGGAACGTATGGCTGGTCGGGAAGTGCTGTTTCTTCTTTATTTCAATCGAATAATAAAGTATGGAATTACTTAGGCCAAATTACTCAACCAGTGTTTCATGGTGGGGCTTTGCTCGCTTCACGACGCGGTGCTATCGATGCGTATGATCAAAGTGCTGCACAATATCGGCAAACTGTGTTGCAAGCCTTTCAGAATGTAGCTGATACGTTGCGGGCATTAGAAACGGATGCAAGAACGTTTCAAGCACAAAAAGCAGCTGAAAAAGCGGCTTATAAAAATCTTAAAATTACACAAGAACAATATTTTCTCGGTGCGATCAATTACTTAAATTTATTAACGGCGGAACAGCAATATCATCAAACGCTCATTAGCCGTATTCAGGCACAAGCAACGCGCTATACCGATACAGCAGCCTTGTTTCAAGCATTAGGTGGCGGCTGGTGGAATCGGCATAAAGGAGATTACTCATGAATGACATACTAAAAGCGAATAAAAAACCGATGAAAATTATGTTAATTCTGCTCGGCATTTTGTTTGGCGGTATTTTTATTTATAAAGGCATTGGTGGATTAATGATGAAACATTATTTTGCCACTCACACCAATCCTCCCGTTACGGTTTCCACGACAACCGTTGATTACAGTAACTGGCAACCGCAGCTTAAATCTGTTGGCAGTTTACGTGCAACGTTAGGTGTCAATGTGACGGCGCAATTAGGAGGCATGATACAAACTATTTACTTTACACCTGGTAGTATGGTGAAAGCAGGTACCGTGTTAGTTCAACAAAATGCTGCGTCTAATATCGCCCAATTACATTCACTGCAGGCGAATGCAGAATTAGCAAGGATTACCTATGAACGAGATAAAGCGCAATACAAAGTGAAAGCCGTTAGCAAACAGCAGCTAGATTCGGATGAGCAAAATCTAAAAAGTTTACGCGCGCAAGTGGTACAACAAGCGGCGACGGTCGATAAATTAACAATTCAAGCACCCTTTAGCGGACGCTTAGGTATTTCGCAAGTGAATCCGGGACAATATCTTAATCCGGGGGATAGCGTGGTGACGCTGCAAAGTTTAGATCCGATTTATGCGGATTTTTACTTACCACAACAAGCTTTATCGCAATTGCAAGTCGGACAAAACGTCAACTTAACCGTTGATACTTTTCCTGGAAAAACGTTTTCAGGAAAAATTACGACGATTAACCCCATCGTCGATACCAATACCCGTAATGTGGAAGTAGAAGCCACAATTCCTAATTCTAATAGCTTATTGGCGCCAGGCATGTTTGCGAATGTGGAGGTAAAAGCAGGCAACACGCAATCCTATTTAACCGTACCACAAACAGCAATCACGTTTAATTCTTACGGCGATATTGTTTATGTAGTGAAAAAGACGGATCAAGATGACCTGAGCGTTCAGCAAGTCTTCGTAACGACAGGCGCCACGCGCGGTGATCAGATTGCCGTATTAAAAGGACTACAAAAAGGAGATATGATCGTTACGAGTGGTCAGATTAAGCTTAAAAACGGTAGCCGCATTATCATTAATAACACCGTACAACCAGATGATAACGCCGCCCCTGTGATTGATAATGAGCACGGAGGCTAGGCATGGCATTCACTGATCTTTTCATCAAGCGACCCGTTCTCGCGACAGTGATCAGCTTATTTATCTTTGTATTAGGGCTACGCGCGATGGGATCCTTACCCATCATGCAATATCCTTTTACTGAAAATGCAGTAGTAACCGTCACGACAACGTACACGGGAGCCAATCCAGACATCGTGGCTGGTTTCATTACCACTCCACTGGAAAATGCCATTGCACAAGCAAGCGGCATTGACTACATGACATCCAGCAGCACCTCTGGCACAAGCACGATTAATGTTAATTTGCTACTCAATTACGATCCTCTCAAAGCATTAACCGATATCAGTACTAAAGTTACTTCGGTGACTAACCAACTACCGAGCGCATCACAACAACCCGTGTTGACGATTGCAGTGGGTGAAACGATTGATTCGATGTATATTGGTTTTTATAGCAAAGATTTACCCAACAATAAAATTACGGATTATCTCATTCGCGTCATCCAACCTAAGTTGCAAGCCGTTAACGGTGTACAAGTAGCAGAAATTTTAGGTAATCGGCAATTTGCCATGCGGGCTTGGTTAGACCCTATCAAAATGGCGGCTTATAATCTCTCACCTGCTGATGTGGGAAATGCTTTAGCAAATAATAATTTCATTTCCGCTGCTGGCCGAACTGACGGCAACATGTTCATTCAAAATCTTACCGCCGAAACTATCTTAACTAACACCGAACAATTTCGTCAGATGATATTAAAACAGCAAAATGGTGCGATTATTCATCTAGGTGATGTAGCACAGGTGGATTTAGGGGCAGAAAATTATAATACGGCGGTTAGCTTTGATGGACGTGAAGCGGTTTATATCGGCATTAAAATTGCACCATCCGCTAATCTGCTGACCGTGATCGGTGATATCAAAAAAATATTTCCCTCTATTCAAGAACAATTACCACAGGGATTAAAAGCAAATATTGTTTATGATGCCAGTGCCTATGTCGATAGCTCGATTAAAGAAGTGATTAAATCGTTAATCGAAGCGTTTATGATTGTTACCATTGTTATCTTCATCTTTTTAGGCTCGATACGCTCTGTTATTATCCCTTTAGTGGCTATTCCACTCTCTATTATTGGCACGTTTTTTATTATGCTGATCTTAGGGTATTCCATTAATCTATTAACCTTACTCGCTTTGGTACTCGCTATCGGTTTGGTTGTCGATGATGCCATTATCGTGGTAGAAAACATCCAACGGCACATGGAAGAAGGTCAAACGTTAATTAAAGCCTCACTTATCGGTGCTCGAGAACTGGCTAACCCGATTATCGCCATCACAGTCGTCTTAATTGCTGTTTATGCACCCATTGGTTTCATGGGCGGCTTAACGGGTGCACTCTTCACTTCCTTTGCTTTCACCCTCGCTGGTGCCGTCACCATTTCTGCCATTATCGCCTTAACGCTTTCACCCATGATGTGTTCGAAATTTCTACACGTGAATCATGATCATCCGAAAAATAAATTTATACTTTTCATTGATCAATCATTTGAAAAATTAGAACATACTTATGCAAGCGTGCTACATCACTCGTTAGATTTTTTACCGGTTGCTACCGTATTTGCTGTGGTAATTTTACTGAGTAATTATTTTCTTTTTATCACGTCTCAAGCTGAACTGGCTCCGCAAGAAGATCAAGGTA
>SCTP01000054.1 GCA_004322325.1 Gammaproteobacteria bacterium
GGTATAAATCATCAATTGCCCTGGGCCATGGTAAGTCACTTGGCCACCGCGATCAGTTTGAATCACAGGAATCGGGCCTGCTGCCAGCACATGCTCGGCTTTGCCATTTTGACCTTGTGTAAAGACGGGATCATGTTCCAGTAGCCAAAATTCATCGACTGTGTCTTCATGGCGAGCATCCGTGAACTGCTGCATCGCTTGCCAACAGCGAAGATAATTTTGACGGCCCAGCCAACGGATGGTTGCTTTCATAACGCCATGATCACTTGCTTATTAGCGGATAATTCTTCGTAAATACGATCAAGTTGTTCTTTAGATTCAACATGCACAGTAATGGATAACGCTGAATACTTCCCGCCTTCGCTAGGCCGAGATTGAATGGCATCGTGAGAGAACGAGGCCACGTGTTTGCGAATAATCTCGGAAACAGTGGCCTTAAACTCATCTGACGCTAAGCCGAAGACTTTAATCGTGAATTCACAAGGAAACGTCTGCAGTGTCATGATCTTAGCCCGTATTTAATTTTTCCTCAGATTTGGAAAAATATTTATGCAGGTTAAATTTAACGGAATCTGCTGCTCGACGTAATAAGCCACCTTGCGGACTGTCATCTAAAGCAATAAGCGGTTTGGATGCAATCACTTGGTTATTAAGAGTAATGTTTACCATACCGCAAGATTGGCCTTTCATAACAGGCGCTTTTAAAGGGTTATCTAACGCTAAGGTCGCTTGTAAGCGTTTGTATTGGCCGGCGGGAACAGTCACATAAAAATCATCCGGCACTCCAAGTGGGACTTCAGATTTCATGCCTTGCCATACCCGTGCTTGTAGTAAGGGCGTATTACCGTTATAGAGCTTATGGGTTTCATAGAAACGGAAGCCATAAGTGAGTAAGCGGATAGAATCTTCTGTTCTCGCTAAATCGGAAGGGGCTCCCATGACGATGCTAACTAGCCGCATACCATCTTTTTTCGCGGAAGCCACTAAACAATATCCCGCTTCATTGGTATGACCTGTTTTCAGACCATCCGCATATTGGTAGCGCCATAACAGCCGATTACGATTAGGCTGGCGAATACCATTATAAGAAAACCATTTTTCGGAATAGAAGCTATAATCTTCGGGAAAGTTTTTAATATAAGCTTGAACAAGGATAGCGAGATCATGAGCGGTGGAGTAATGCTCTTTATTCGGGAGGCCGGTACTATCCATAAAGTGGCTGTTGTTCATGCCTAACTGTTTGGCTTGCTGATTCATCATGCTGACAAACGCTTCTTCCGTACCAGCAACATATTCTGCCAGTGCGACTGTCGCATCATTCCCCGAGGCGACAATAATGCCTTGTAACAAGTCTTTCACTGGCACTTCATCCCCTACTTTCACAAACATCCGCGAGCCTTCTGTTTTCCAAGCTTTGGTGCTGATGCGGACTTTATCATCCATGTGAATCTGACCGTTTTTGATCGCGGCAGAAATGATATATAAGGACATTAACTTGGTGAGACTGGCTGGCGGCATGCGGACATCTGCATTTTTCTGCGCCATGATTTTGCTGGTCGTTGCATCGAGGACAATATAGCCTGTTGCATCGATATTAGGTGCAGCAGGGGTGAAAGTCGGCTGTTGCGGCTGCGTGGGAATGGGAATAATGGGGTTCGCGAAGGCGGAAGTGGTCAATATAAGAACAATTGAGGCGATAAGCAATTGAAATTTCGTCTTTCTCATAAAGTTTATGTGCATGTGAAGTGGGTCCTATGTGAAAGCTGATTTAGCAATGCCCTAAAGTTTAACAAAAAAAATTATAAATTTCGCCATCGTCCTATAGATTTTTTTATAACAAGACAGTAAGATTTCTCGCGTGAAACCAGTTTTGGCTCTAGACATTCGCATCACTCTACGGTAGTGTGGCGGTTGTTATGAGTCATAACAATAGTTTAGTTTTGGAAATAACCTTGAAAAAAAAGCTAAGGAGAACATCGATGTCTTTTTACCGCAATCTTCTCGCTGCAGTTGCAGCAGTTGCTTTGGCAACACCAGCTTTTGCTGCTGATGATGCTAATGCTACCCAACCACAACAAGTGGCAGACAACACTTCTGCTCAAACCACTGATAGCTCGATGACGATGCAATCTGGTTCGACGGATCAACAATCTGCTACCTCTACCCAAGTTAACTTGAACACAGCAACTGCTAAAGAGTTAATGAAAATAGAAGGTATCAATGCTACTAAAGCGAAGAACATTGTTTCTTATCGCAAGAAACATGGCGACTTCAAATCTGTTGACGAATTAGCTAACGTCAAAGGTTTCAAGAAGATGAAGCCAGAGATGTTGAAGAAGATCGAAGATCAATTAACAATTGGCTAATTATCAGCTGATCTAATTGGTTAATGATAAAAAAGGGTGCTTCGGCACCCTTTTTGCTTGTGGAGAATAATGATGAAACGATTTTTTAAATATACCGGGATAGCGCTCGGTCTTCTTGTCTTATTGGCGATAGTATTGCTGGTATGTTTGGCCACCTTTGTGAATCCCAACCAGCTTAAATCTTACATTATTAATAAAATCCATCTTGCAACAGGCAGAGAATTAACAATTGATGGTGATTTATCTTGGACTCTTTTCCCTTCGCTAGGGGTGAAGGTAGGGCACATGGTATTAAGCAATCCCGCCTCCTTTAAGCAGCCAACGTTTGCTGAAATTGAGAGTGCAACAGTGAGTGTGAAATTATTCCCTCTTCTTCATCGTCAAATTGAATCGGATGGGGTCGAGATGAAAGGAATGAAATTATATTTAATCCGACAAGCCAATGGTCAAACCAATTGGCAAATGGGTGGGACTTCTACAACTTCTTCTTCCACTGCGGCAGCTGCATTTGGATTGGCTGTGTCAAATGTGACAGTGTCCAATGCGGCTATTACCTGGCAAGATGAGCAAAGCAAGCAATTTTTTGCTATCAATCAATTTGAATTACATGCAAAAGATATTCATTTGTCGCAACCATTTCCTATCAAGATTAGTTTTCAGATGAGTGGAAAAAATCCAACCGTCGCTACGCCTGTCACCTTAAGCAGTGATATTACCTTGGATTTTGTTCATCAAGCCTTATCTTTCGCGGATTTAACTGCTCAAGTGGCCAATATGAAATTGGCTGGAAAAGTGGACGTTACCCAGCTATCCAATCAGCCGCATACGACTGGTCATTTGCAAGTGTTGCCGTTTGATGTAAAAGAATGGCTGCGTGCGACAGGGCAAGATGCAGCTACTTTACAGGTGTTAAAAGAATTAAAAGGTGAAGTGGATTTTTCAGCAGGCACGACGCTGCAATCTGTTCGTTTGCAAGGTGATATGAAAGTGGATGACGTACGTGCTTCTAATATTCAGCTAAGCGATGTGAACGTCCATACGCAAATGACAAATGGTGTGTTAGCGTTATCACCGATCACGGCTGCGTTTTACCAAGGAACATTACAGGGACAAGCTAAAGTAGATTTAAATCAAGCGGTGCCACAGCTGCGGCTGCAAGCGACCTTAGCGAATGTGCAAATGGAAGCGCTGATGAAAGATATGGGTAAGCAGGCGAAATTGACCTTATCAGGAACTGGCAATATTGATCTGCAAGTGACAACCAGCGGCGCCAATGGGAATGCTGTGATGAAAAACCTCAATGGTACTGGCCATGTGAGTCTTAAAGACGGTGCGATCAAAGGGATCGATATTCCCTATCTGTTAGATCATGCTTCATCGATGATTAAACATCAGACGTCTACACGTAGCAATACGCATCAAACACCGTTTGGTGCTTTAACAGCAAGTTTGAATATCCGTAATGGTGTGATTTTCAATGACGATCTTTTCTTTGATACGCCAGTTACTGACACCAAAGGTCATGGTCAGATTGATTTAGTACAGCAGCAAATTAAGTATCAATTAGAAACCACGGTGAAAGGGGATGGGAGTAATTTACAGAATTTATATGGATTAACGATTCCTATTTCCATTACCGGTAAGTTAAGTGATCCGCTTATACAAGTCGATGCTAGCGAGGTGGTCAAGCAGATGGCCAAGCAGCGGCTGGAAGAAGTGAAATCTAAGCTGCAAGATCGCGGTGTCATTGGACCTGGGCTGCGGTTGCGTCGGCGAGAAATATTAAATAATTTGCTGAATAGATAATGGTATCTATTGAAAACGTGATTTTCATCACGTTTTTCCCATGTAAAAAGTGAAAATCATCACGTTTTTCATACGAAAAGCGTGATTTCCATCACGTTTTCTGGTATGCTATTTTTGATAGATGGTTATCTTGGATTAAGTGCTTGATATGAAAAGACATTTGTATAAACAATTGCTTGCATGGAAGAAAACGGGAAACCGCAAACCATTGATTTTGCGCGGTGCACGGCAAGTTGGTAAAACGTTTTTGCTCAAGGTCTTTGCTAAACAAGAATATACCTCTTATCTTTATCTTAATTTTGAAGAAGACCCCAAGTTGAGTAATTTGTTCGCGGATAACCTGAAACCCGCGACAATTCTGGAAAACATAAGCATTTATCTCAATCAAGATATCCAACCCGAGCATACCCTACTGATTTTAGATGAAATCCAAGAATCGCCAGCTGCGCTCAATAGCTTAAAATATTTTCAAGAACATGCCTCGCAATTCCATGTTGTTGCAGCGGGCTCATTGTTAGGTATCAAACTTGCCAATACAAAAGGTTTTCCGGTTGGAAAAGTCACCTTTCTTGATCTTTATCCATTATGTTTTTTCGAATTTTTA